>CAKZVN010000055.1 GCA_937922105.1 uncultured Litorilinea sp. | reverse complement strand
CTAAGCCGTGGGCGTGTGTGATGCGGCTGAACTCGGCGTGGGCTGCCTGGAAATCGGCGAGCGCCTGGCTTGCGTCTCCTTGCGCCAAAGCCGCCATCCCCAACACGCAGTGGACCGACCCGACCGAGCCGGGCGCGTCTTGGGCTTCCCAGAGCGTCAACGCGTCTTGGAGCCACGGCACGCCTACTTCATAGTCGCCCTGTTCGACGGCTTCGGTTCCCATCTGGTCCAAGAGCAAGGCACGGTAGCGATCATCCGGCAAGTGACGGGTCAAGCGTGCCCGTTCCTGGTTGAGCAGACGCACTTCGTCATGACGGCCCTGTAGATGCAGCAAATGGACCCAGTGTGCCAGCGCCCACATCTGGGCATAGGCGTCGCCCGCTCGGCGACCTTCCTCATGGGCGATGGTAAGCGACTCTTCGGCTTCGGCATAGCGCCCCAACGCGCTGTATAAAATACCCAGTTCGCTGTACACACGGGAGCGCAGAGCGGGTGCGCCGTCCGGATGGAGCAGGACGTCCGCCAGCCGCTGCGCGCCCGCCTCCCAATCCCCTTCCACATACCAGAAGTGTCCCAGCGTCGTCGCCAGCCACAGCATGGGGTCGTGATCTTGTTCGTCACCTGCTTGGCTGAATCGTAGCGCGGTCAGCCAGTCGGCATGGGTTTGGCGCAGGTGGGCGCGCCAGGCGCTCAGGTTGCCCAGGGTGCGCGCCGGGTCCATGTCCTGTGCCTGGCGCGCAAAGTAGGCGGCATGGCGGCGGCGCAGGGGGGACGCGTCTCCTAGTAGCGCGACGGCTGCTTCGCGTAGGGTGTCGAGCAGCCGGTAGCGCGGCCCCTCCTCTTCGGGCAAACGTTGGATCAGATGACGCGCGACCAACTCGTCCAAGCAGCGGTGCACCTGTGCGGGATCGGCATTCGGAGCTGCCACCGCCTGGGCGGAGCGGGCATCGAAGGGGGCGCGAAACAGTCCCAGCGCGGCAAAAAATTCGCGCGTGGGCGCCCCCAGCGGCGCCAGCGCGCGACCAATGGCGACGCGCAAGGTGGCATGGTGTGCGGCTTCATCATATTGGTCGGGGCATAAGTCCAGGCTTCCTTGGCGGTCAATTTCTGCCAAGAGCAGGTGGGGAGTAGCGGCGTCGGCGCGCCCGGCAGCCAGTTCCAGGGCGAGGGGAATGCCGTCAAGGCGGGCACAGAGCGCGGCGACGGTCGCCGCATTGCCGGCTGTGAGCCGGAACTCGGGGTGGTGTGCGCTCACACGCGCCACAAAGAGTTGGACCACGGGGCAGCCAGCCAACTCTTCCGGCGTCTCCCAGGCGGGGGGGAGCGCCAGCGGCGGTACGGTCATGCGCTGCTCGCCATAGACGCGCAGGGGGACGCCACTTGTGACTAGCGCGCTGATCTGGTCGCAGGCGGTGAGCAGGTCGGTCAAGGCGTCCGCATCGGGCAGGAAGGATTCAAAGCCGTCCAGCACCAAGAGCAGGCGCCGGGGACGCAGCGTGGCGATAAGCCACTCGCGTGGGGACGCGCCGTCCGGCATGCCGAAGAGGCGCGCCAGCAGCGGGATCAGCCGCTCCGGCGGGCGATGGCGGCTGCCGTCCAGGTACCACACGCCGTCCGGGAAGCCGGCTGCCAACGCGCGTGCGCTCTGCACGGCAAGCCGGCTCTTGCCCACGCCGGGCGCGCCCACGAGCGTGACCAAGCGCGCGCCTTGCCGGTGCAGCAATTGGGCGATGTGGGCAATCTCGTCGTCGCGTCCCACAAAGCTGGTGAGCGACGCGGGCAGATTGCCGGGAATAGGGACGGCACGGCGCCGCGCGTCGAGTAAGAACCCGGCGATCTCTTCATCTTCAAGGCGCAGATGTTGGACCAGCAGCTGCGCCAGTTGCTTGGAGGGACGGCGCGCGCCGCTTTCCAACTTTTTGATGGTGTCGGCGGAGCAGCCGACCAGATGGGCTAGCTCAGCACGGGTGAGGTCGAGCTGCTGCCGGCGTCTGCGCAAGCGCGCCGCAAAGTCGGCGAGTGATTCGTCCGGCTGCATAGATAGTCCAGGCCCTGCAGAAGATGAGATGGGATACGGCGACGGTGTGGCGCAGGAGGGGGACTTGTCCCTCAATTTGTCCCCCTTTTTGTCCCCGCAATTTTACCGTGAACGGGTTGAAATCTCCAGTTGAACGTGATTGGATCGTGCTGCGTCCTGTTCCCCATTCTTGACCTGGAGTACGCCATGTCTACACGCTGGATCCATACAGTGCTGCTTGTGGTGTTGGTGTTCGCGCACGGACCGGCGACTGTTTTGTCTGTGCAGGCTGCTCACCCGGCTGCTCCGGCGCGTGCTGAGACGCATCTCCCACTCGTCATGGGAGGGCAGTTGACAGAGGCTGCGTCTCCCCAAACAGAGTCGCCGGCTGAGGAGACCGCAGACGCGGATGCCGACCTTGCCGACCTGAGCGAGGTCGGTTCCACGCCGTTGTCGCACGATGATGTGAGCGCGGGCACGGTCACCAACTGCGCCAACGATACGGACTTTAGCGCCAAGTTGGTAGGCGGCGGCACGGTCAATTTCAATTGCGGCACCGCGACCATTGTCCTGGCTTCCACCAAAGTGATCGCACAAAACACGGTGATTGACGGCGGCGGCACAATCACGCTCAGCGGCGGGCAGGCGCGGCGCCACTTCCAAGTCAACGGCGGCGCCACGTTGACGCTGCGTAACCTCACGTTGGTTGACGGCTTTGCCAACCACGACGGTGGCGCGATTTTTGCCGCGGGCAACAGCACGCTGGTGCTGGAAAATGTGACCCTGCGCAACAACCGCACTACGCTCACGTACAGCGGCGGCGCAATCGTCTCTTATGGCGCGGTCACCATTCGCAACAGCCGCTTTGAGGGCAACTCCGGCGGCAGCGGCGGCGCTTTCTACAATCGTTGGCCCGGTGCGTCCGCGACTATCGAGGACACGGTCTTCAGCGACAACCGGGCATTGAGCGAGGGCGTCTACAACGGCTTGGGCGGCGCCATCTTGGTGTGGGACGGCGCGCAGGTGACGTTGCGCAACAGCCGCTTGGAAAACAATCGGGCACAGCGCGGGGGCGCCATTTATAACACCTTCGGCGGCGCGGCCTCCATGTTGATCATCGAGCGCAGTCGCTTGACCGGCAACCGGGCCGCGCATGGCGGCGGCGCAATCTTTAACGAGGCCGATGTACGCCTCTTCGATGTGGAAATTGACAACAATGAAGCCGGGTTTTTCGGCGCGGGTGTCTATAACCTGGGCGGCGATTTGCGCGGTAGCTTCGTGCGCGTGCGCGACAATCGCATCCTCGACTTGCAGGACGATGCTTACGGCGGTGGCGTCTACAACGAAGAACGCTACATCAGCCCCACAGTGAGCGCGCGCGGGCGCGTGCTGTTGGAATCCAGCACATTGACCGGCAATACGGCAAAGGTGGGCGGCGGCATCTTCAGCGACGACAACACCGATGTGCGGCTGACCCAGGTCACCATTCACGGTCATAGCACGGAGGAAGCAGGCGGAATCTATGCCGGCGGCGCGCTGACTATTGAGAACAGCACGTTGAGCAACAACAGCGCAGCTGCGGGCGGTGGGGCCATCTATGTCAACGGCGGCACCCTCGACATGCGCTTCAGCACGTTGGCAGGCAACAGCAACCCAGCCTTGCGTTTTCCGGGCGATCTGCGCGCAGCGGCGAATCTTTATACGCTCGCGGGCAACATTGTCGCGGGAACGTGTAGCGAGAGCATCGGCTCAGCGGGACACAATCTGGAGACGGGGACCAGCTGCGGCTTTACCCAGGCAACCGATAAGCAGAACAGCAATCCTCAGCTGGGCACATTGGCGGACAACGGCGGGCCGACCTTGACCCATCTGCCCCAGGCGGGCAGCCCAGCCATCAACGCGGGCGGCACGAGTTGTCCTGCCACCGATCAGCGCGGCTTCCAGCGTCCGGCGGCGGGCGCGTGCGACATGGGCGCGGTGGAGGCAGCCGCGCCGCCGTTGACGGTGACCCCCTTCCCGTCGCCCACTCCCCAACCACCGGGCGGCGCAACGCCGGAGCCGCCGGTTACGCCCCAGCCGCCCGTCACCCCGCCACCCATCGTCCATTCACGCCTCCCCAACGGCATTGCGCCCACCATTACAGTCTCGCCCCAGTCCGGCCGCGCCGGTGATACGGTGCGCGTCAGCGGCAGGAGTCCGGCAGGCTTCAGCCAAGTCCGCGTGGTGAGCATGCTGGACGGCCAAACCATCGGCAGCGTGCTGGTGAACGCTGCGTCCGGCGGCAACTATTCGCTCCAGTTCATCATCCCGGCGGGTACACGCCCCGGCCCCATCGAGCTGTGCGCGACCGTGCCGGGGTCGAACCGCGCCCAGTTCAACTGTGTCCCATTCACCATCAACGCGCCGCCCGCGGGATCGGTGGTGGGCAGCTTGCCGGCAGGCGTGACGGCGCGCGGGGCGCAGCTGCAATTGAGCGACGGCACGGGGCGCGTGGTTCATTCCGCGCCTATCAACAACAGCACAGGCGCGTTCAGTCTCGCCAATGTCGCGCCCGGTGTCTATCGCTATAACGTGGTGGGCGCGCTGAGCAGCCCGGTGACGGGTGGGGTGGGGCGTATCGATCCGGCTAGTCCGTTTTCGCCGAATTTGAACGTTAACATCACTTGTGGCGTACGCACGTTGGCGACGACGGGGAGTGTCTCGGCGACGCCCAGCCGCAGCAGCATGGTGAGCCGTCAAATGGCACTTGATACTCTGGGAGCTTTGCGCACCCTGAATGTCTTGGGGGGCGCAGGCGCACCGGTCTTCGACCGGAACTCACGGCCCATCGGCCTCTATGTCAGCGGGGTGGAGACCAATGTGACCTTTGAGGCGATGCCCCAGGCGAGTGGGACGGTGCAGCGGGTCTTCATTGAGTTTGTCAACCCTGACGGGACACGGGTCGGGAACCGCATCCAACTCAACGCGCCGCCCTGGCGCACCACCTTTAACGTGGGGCGCTTGGCCCCCAGCCGTGGCACGCGCCACTCCGCCATTAAGGTGACGCCGGTAGTAAACGGTCGCGAGGAATGCCCTTACTATGTGGACATCGAGGTGATCGCCAACCCGTTCCAGGCAGCCGGGGTGCAGCCGAACGCACTGGTGTGGGATACGGCGGCGGGGGTCTACAAGATTCAGGGGATTGTGCCGCACATTCCCGGTGTCCTGCCTACGGAGTTCCGCTTGCCGCCGCCGCCGGTGGATGTCAAGTTCTTCGGGACCTTCCACAACCGGTTCAACGCAGGGATTCAGGTGGTGGGCACACTCAATCTGGAGGGCATGGCGCACATCCAGGCCATCCGCACCGTCAACTATGCCTATGTGATGAACCGGGAGTTGATCCCGCCCAACTGGCAGATCACCTTGCTGCGCCCGAATGCGCGTCTGCCGATTACCGATCTGCGCGAGCTATCCTTCCCCTTCGGCCCCCATCCGCTGGTCCCGGACTACAACATTGACCTGCCGTTTGTCGAAATTCCGGTGATCTCGTTCTTCGGCTTGATTGATGTGACGGTGGATGCGGGGGCCGGGTTAGGGGCAAGTGTCACTGTCTCGGGCTATGTCAAGCCGCTCAAACCGGAGGTATCGGCGACGCTGCGCCCGACTGCCCGCGCCTATGCGGAACTGGGGGTCGGTATCCGCCTATTAGCCGGGTTAGCCAAGGCAGGCGCATCGGCACGCGTGGACGCCGAGTTCTCCGCGCCGCTCACCGTCACACTCAACCGCACACCGGACGTAGACCTGGACGCCTGTCTCCAATTTCGCTTCTCGGTGCGCGCCTATGTGTCGGCGCTGTGGGGCGCGGCCAAGAAAGACACCACCAAGGAAGTCGCGCGCTGGGGCGGCTGTGTGAGCGACTTGAGTATCGCTGAAGCGGACGCACGTTTCCAAACCGAACCGACCGTGCCCGACTTGTTGGCCGCGCCGGTGATCGCGGTCGCGGCCAACGGGACACAGGTGAACGCCTACGTGGACAGCACTGCCGCGGCCGGCGCGCCGCTCAACAGCCGCATTATGGTGCGGATGCGCAGCGGCAGCAACGCCACCTGGAGCGCGCCGCTTGCCCTGAGCAACGCCAACCACAGCGCCGATGCGCCGGTGGTGACCTTTGTCGGCCCGGAGCAATGGCCGCTGGTAGCCTGGGCCGAGAAGCGGCTGACCTATCAACAGGCGCAGCAGTTCGGCGATAATCTGAACGCCATTTTGCGCCGCCAAGAGATTGTCTACCGGCTCTATCGTAACGGCCAATGGGAGCCGGCGGTCAACCTGACCACCGACTTGCTGGGCGACGGGCTGCCCGCGCTGGCGGGGGGGACGGGCGGCGCAGTCTTGGCCTGGGTGCGCGATACCGACGGTAACTGGCTCACCCGCCGCGACCAACGTATCGCGGTCACCACTTTCGACATCGCCTCACGCACCTTTGCGCCCTTCACGCTGTTGAGCGGCGCGGGGCCTGGTCTCAACGGCGATGTCCAGGTGGCGTGGGACGCGACCAACCAGCGCGCCTATGTGGTATGGGTCTATGATGCCGACGGCGATCTCAAGACTGCCAACGACCGGCGGCTGAGCTTGGCGTTCCGGGATCAGGTTAGCTGGGTGCTGCTCAACCCGCAGCCCTTACCCCCACGCGTGGATTCGCCCACAATCGCGGTCGGCCCGGAGGGGTTACGCATTGCGTTCTTGGTGCGCGAACCCGCGGCGGACGGCCAGGTCGGGCTGGTGGGAACCAACGGTGTGCTGTGGACGGCGCGCTTCCAGAACGGTCTCTGGTCGGCCGCGCCGGTGTTGGACGCGGGCAACCGCCCGGTCTTTGCCGAGGAGCCGGTGCTGGCGACCAACGGCAACGAGTCGCTCCTGCTCTTCCGTCGCTTTGGGGCGGCGAATGATACCAGTCGTTTCGGGCAACTGGCGGTGAGCCGCATTGTGGGTACGAACCCTGCGGCGCGACCGCTCTATTTGACCGACGAGCCGCAACAGAATTGGCAGGCGAGCTTGGCGATCAACCCGCTCAACGGTCAGGCGTTGATCACACGCGTCACCCGCCCCGCGCTGGTGGGCGCGAGCGTGGCGGAGTTGGACGCGCTGGCGCGCATCGCAGCGACCGAGGCGGTTGCCGCGGTGGAGGTGGAGGATATGATCTTGACCGCCGCCGCGGACCCGGTGAGCATCATCAGTTATCCGCAAACTGCCGACCCCGCGCTCGACCCGCTGCGCGTCTCCAGTAAAGCGCCCGCGCCGGGCGCGACGCTCTGGATCACCGCGACGGTGCGTAATCTGGGGCGCTCGCGCGCCGACGGCACGCGGGTGCGCCTCTATGCCGGGACGCCGGGCAACGGGATGCTGCTCCAGACCAGCGCAGTGCTGCCCAACTTGGCCTTCAATGCCGCCGCGACGACGACCTTTGCCGTGACGGCGAGCGGCGGGCGCGAGAGCTTCTATGCCGAGATTCTTCCCGGCGGGCCGGATGCGGGCACGGGCAATAACTTGGCACAAGTGGTGGTGGGCGAGCTGAGCGCGCCGGTGGTCGCGGGGGTGTTCGAGAGCGCGGCTTGGGTGGATGGACTGGATGTGCTGTGGGCGAATCCCGCCGGTGAGTTCGTGCTGGGCTATCGCATCCTGCGCGGCACGCAACCGTCCGGTCCTTTCGACCTGATGGGCGAGAGCACGATCACCGGTTTTACCGATGTGCCCGTGCCGCGTAACCGGCAATTCTGTTATGTCATCGAGTCCTACAATGCCAACACGGTCTCCCCGCGCAGTGCGCCGGTGTGTGGGCGGTTGGCCCCGCTGGCAATCTATTTGCCCACCATGTTGCAGCGTTGAGTGCACATCGGCGCGCCGGTTCCGGCAGGGGCCGGCGCGCCGATATGCTTGGTGTTCCGGGGGTACGCGCGCTATACTACGGGGACGGTAGCCTCGTACAGCGCACAAGGTCTGCGATGGTGACCCAGCCGGAACACAACACTACCCAAGCCCACGGGCCGGTCGGCCAATCGCCTACTGCCCGCCAACCGATTCTCCACCGCTACCAAGCAGGGGCGTTGCCGCCGCACGCGAGCAGCGCCGCTGTGACGCGCTCGCCCGTGCTGTTCGTAGGGCGTCCTTCCACGGTGAACGCGCTGGCAGCGCTGTTGGAGGGCTGGCCCACGGCAGGCGGCAACGGGCCGGACACGAACGCCGCAGACGAGGAGAGCGCGCCGTTGGTGTTGGCGGTGACCAGCCAAAAGGCAGCGCTGGCTGCGCTGCGTCTCATGCCCCCGCGCGTTGTGCTGGTGGAGGTGGATGCGAACAACAGCAGCCGCATCCGTTTTTGCGAGATGATCCGTTACCGGCTGCCTACCGCGCTGATCTATGCGGTCGCTGCGCAGCCACCCGCCACGCCGTTTGGGTTTGATGGGGTGCTCTCCGTACCGCTGATTGCGGCGCAGGTCTACGCTGCGCTGGCGAGTGCCCAAGCCGAAGCCGCAGGTCATATCGTCCAGCGCGGCCCCATTCGTCTCAACACCGCGACGCGCACGGTGATCACCCCCAATGGGCGCCACCACATGACGCCCAAACAATGCGCGCTCTTGCATACTCTCTTGCTCAACGCCGGGCAGGTGGTCAGCCGTCGCCGGCTCATGGCAGACGTGTGGGAGACTTCGTACCTGGAAGACACGCGCACGCTCGACGTGCACATCCGCTGGCTGCGCGAACGCATCGAGCCGGACCCCTCGGCGCCGGTCTATTTGCTCACCGTGCGCGGGGAGGGCTATCTGCTGCGCGTGGGGTGAGGGCAATGTGATTAGAGGCTATCTCAAAGATAGGTAAGTGCGGTTCAATCTCTGCAAGATGGTTGAACCATGCACTTAACGGACGAACAATGGGCGGTGGTCGCCCCACAGTTGCCGCAACGGACCAGCAAACGTGGACGGCCCCGGCGGGATGACCGGGAGATTCTCAACGGCATTGTGTGCATCCTGCGGGCACTGGTGCACGACTTACAGGAACGTGGTAAGTTGGACTTAACCGAGTGTTTCAGCGCCGGCGCCTTTGTCATCGTAAAAAAAGAGGGCGACGGGGTGGGCAAGACCAAGCGGGGCAAGGGTATAAAGATCATGGCAGTGACAGACGGCACCGGTCTTCCTCTCGCCCTATCCACGTTCAGTGCTTCACTGCATGAGGTGTCACTCTTGTCGAACCCACCCTCGATGCTGCCCTCCTTGACGAGACCCCCAACGGCTGATTGGGGACAAAGCCTATGCCGCAGACCCACTCGCCAGCGCTTGCTGACCGAGCGGCAGATTGACCTGATTGCGCCCCACCAGCGCAACCGTAAGAACCCAAGACGCAGGACGGACGTAAGTTGCGTCGTTCCTCTAATTCAAGCGCCGGCGTGCGTCCACGACATTGGGCAGGCGGTCAATCTTGGTGAGGATGCGCGTCAGTTGGGCGGCGTTTTGGATCTCCAGCGTGGCGTTGATGATCGCCAGGTTGTCCTTCTGACCGCTGACGGCTTCCACCGCCACCATGTTGATGTGTTCGTCGGCGACGAGGGCCGAGAAGTCGCGCATCAGGCCGGCCCGGTCATAGGCGCTGACTTGGATGCGCACCGGGAAGGTCTCGGTGGGCTGAGACGCCCACTGCAGGTCCATCAGCCGGCTGGCTTGGCCTTTGCGCAGGATGCCGGCGACGTTGGGGCAGTTGATGCGGTGGACGGTAAGGCCCCGCCCGCGCGTCACGTAGCCGACGATGGGGTCCCCCGGTACGGGGTTGCAACAGCGGCCCAAGTGCGTGAGCAAGCGATCCACGCCCTGGACGCTGAAACCGCCCGCGGTATCTACGGCGCGACTCGGCGAGAGCGCGCCGGTGAGCGACTGTTCTTCCAGCCGGCGGCGCTCTTGTTCGCGGCGCTCGGCTTCCATGACACGCGTCGCCAACTGTTGGGAGTTGATGTCCCCATAGCCGATTGCAGCCAGGAAGTCGTCCAACTTTTCATAGTTGAAGAGTTTAGCCATAGCCTCGAAGCTGTCGGTGATGGCCAAACGTTTCATCTCTTTTTCCAGGATTTGGCGGCCGCGGGCAATGTTCTCTTCGCGGCCCTGTTTGCGCAGCCAGTTGCGGATTTTGGAGCGGGCGCGCTGGGTGGCGACGTACTCCAGGTTGGGGTTGAGCCAGTCGCGACTCGGCCCGCCGCGTTTGGCCGCGATGATGGTGACCTGGTCCCCGTTTTGTAGCTTGTAATCCAGCGGCACCAACCGGCCTTTGATGTTGGCCCCACGGCAGCGATGGCCCAACTCGGTGTGGATGGCGTAGGCAAAGTCAATGGGCGTGGAGCCGGCAGGCAAGTCAATGACATCCCCCTGGGGCGTGAAGACATAGACCCGGTCGTGGAAGACGTCGGTCTTCATGCCGTCTACGAACTCGCGCGCATCGGCAACGTCGGTGCGCCACTCCATGAGTTGGCGCAGCCAGGCGATCTTTTCTTGGAATTTGTCGTCGTGTTTGCGCTGCTCTTTGTATTGCCAATGGGCGGCAATGCCGCGCTCGGCGACTTCGTGCATCTCGCGCGTGCGGATTTGGATCTCCATGGGCCGCCCGCTGCGTTTGCTCAGCACCGCGGTGTGCAGGCTGCGATACATGTTGTCTTTGGGCACGGCGATGTAATCGTCGAATTCGCCCGGAATGGGGCGATAGTTGGCGTGGACGACGCCCAGCGCCGCATAACATTCGGCAGTGGTTTCGACGATGATGCGGAAGCCGTGCTTGTCGTAGATTTGGTCGAAGTCCACATCCTTGCGCTTCATCTTGCGATAAATGCTGTAGATGTGTTTGGGCCTGCCGGAGACTTCGGCGTTGATGCCGGCTTTGCGTAGCTCGGTTTCCAGTTCGCGTTTGATGCGCGCGACCCATTTTTCGCGCTCATCGCGCTTTTGTTGCATGGCGCGCGCCAGCTCGCGGTAGGTGTTGGGTTCCAGATAGCGGAAGCTCAGGTCCTCCAGTTCCCACTTGATCTGCCAGATCCCCAAGCGATTCGCCAGCGGGGCGAAGATGTCCAGCGTCTCGCGGGCAATGCGCTTTTGTTTGTGTTTTTTCTGGCTGCCCAGGGTGCGCATGTTGTGCAGGCGGTCAGCCAGTTTGATGATGACCACGCGCACGTCGTCCACCATAGCGAGAAACATTTTGCGCAGGGATTCGGCCTTGGCGTCGGCGATGCCTTGTTGGGCGTTGCTCAGTTCGTTAATGCGCTTGAGTTTGGTGACGCCGTCCACCAACCCGGCAATGGACGGGCCGAAGGTTTCCTGCAGGTAGGCTTGGTCGTACTCCGAGTCTTCAGCGACATCGTGGAGCAGCCCTGCGGCTAAGGTGTCGGGGTCCATGCGCAGGTCGGCGAGGATGACGGCGACCGCGATGGGGTGTAACACGTAAGGTTCGCCGCTTTCGCGCGTCTGCAAGCGGTGCGCATGGCTGGCGACGACGTAGGCGCGCAAAAGCAGGTCGCGCTCCGCAGGGCCGTAGGAGGCCGGGAGGCGATGGAGCAGCAAGTCCAGGGCATGGAGTTCCCCAGGGCGCGGTGCGATGGGAATTGGGCCGGTCCGGCCTGCGAGGGGCAAGGGGGCCAGCCGGTCGAGCGCGGCGCGCAAGTCGGGATAATCGGTTGTGGGGAGGGATTCCGCGGGGATATCGGGGATGAACCCCAGACGCCCTACCGGTTCGTCGGGCATGGGGGGCGCGTCCACGTCGGGTGCGATACGGTCATCCTCTTCTTCCGGCGCCAGCTCGGTGGGAACAGGTAGTCCGTCGTCCGGGTCGGTCTCCTCTTGGAGCTTGAGATCGGCGAAGTCTTTGGCGCCGAAGATGCCGTCGGCATAGGGCAGATCCGCAAGGGCATCGTCCTCGAAATCCGGGTCGTCCAGCGCGGACAGAGGTGTCGAGGAGAGGCTGTCGGCGCTATCCCCGTTCCGCGAGAGGGCGTCGGGCACGTGTTGTCGCTCGCGCGGCAAGCGCAGATCGAGACCGGATGAGTCGGGTACGTTGACCGGGTCAGGTACGTTGACCGCCATAGGTGGCACATCCTTTGGCCTTGTACTTTTGGGTACAAGGATGCAACAGAACCATGATCAGACAGCGCTCCCCGGCATGAGGGCGCACTGCTGGGACAGTGAACGCAGCCGGTTCCTCTATTATAGCGTCGCTTGGACGCTGTCGCAATGTCGAAAAATGTGCTCCAGGTGTGTAAGTCTGTTGGCGCGAAGGGGATGTCATAACCGGGCAGAAAACTGTCAGCGTTGCGACAGGAACAACAGATTGAACGTGCTGTACCCTTGTCTTGCCGCACGGGATGGAAGATTCCCCTGGTTTGTTGACGATAATAAGTCGGTGATACACCCTGCCGACCGGTAACGGACAGGCGATGCAAATGCATGCTGACAAACTGCAAGCCGTTTGACAGCTAGGATTTTGCCAAGGGGGTATAGACTGGGAGTAGGGCTAAAGCGTTGTCCGGTTTGTGCCGCTCCCTAAGGCAATGCTGCCCACAACGCACCTGGCAGTCTAAAGCAAAGGCCGAATGGGAAGCTATCTATTACATCTTGCAAGTCGGCTATGTGCTTCTGCTAACAAGAGTTGACAGCGCATTCTGTCCACGGAATTGGCCCTCATTTGATGGATCATGAAGGGACGATGGAACTGGTTTCCACACCCCACTGATAGAAGCGCCCGGCACGGGCAAGGAGTCGCAATCATGTCTCGTCGCAAACTGCACTCGCTGGGCATCTTGATCGCGGTGACGCTTGCAGTGGTGTTTGCTGCGCTGGGCGCAACACCGGCTTATGCCGTGGTTCCGAATGAGCCGGTAGTGGATGGTCTTTTGGACCCGCAATACCAGTTCGTCCAGAACTTGGCGTTGTCCGAAACAGCCGGGGGCCAACAGCTGGCGCCGGGTTCGCTCTACCAGTACACGGGCGATACGTTGTGTTATTACGCGTATGTGGTGGACCGCGCCTATAACGACAACGTTTATGCCTCAAACGACGTGGCTTACATGCAGTTGGACGGCTGGTCGGGGAATCGGGAATTCCGCCTGCTGGAACACAGCGACTATGCCTCGTTTGTGATCAGCAGGACCAACAACACCACCGTCACGGTCTTCTTGGATTACTTGAATGTGGCGCTCAAGCCCGGCTCTCCCACCGCCCCTGGGCAGCGCCAGAACAATTACGTCAGCACCATTGACGTAACCAATCCGCTTGCCGAATCAGGGCGCAGCGCCGACACCTACAGTTCCCCGTTGTCGCCCAATGTTGTGAGCGCGGCGACATCGTTGTATTGGAACCTGCTCAATTCGGGTTGGCACCGCTCGGGCAACATTGTCAATTTCGATCTCTTCAAGCAACAATCACCTCCCTACGATTACAATGACACTCCCGGTCAATACTGGGAGTGGCAAATGATTTATGAGTTCTCCGTCGCCAAGTCTACGTTGGGTGGGGCCTGTGGCCCGGTTGTCGGCGGCGGCGCGCATAATTCACCGGCGAAGGAACTGGGAAGCGCAACCCTGTATTCCATCGGTGATTACGTGTGGCATGATCTGAACGGAGACGGCATCCAGAACGACGCGGCCAATCCGGCAGATGTAGGCGTCGGCAACGTCACCGTGCGGCTGATCGACAGTTCGAATCAGGTAGTGCGGACGACCCAGACAGCGCCGTCCGGGTATTACATCTTTAACAATGTCCCGGCAGGCACCTATACCGTCCAGTTTATTCCGCCCTATCCGTACACGTTTACCATTCAGGGTGCGGGGGGCAATTCCGCGCTGGACAGCGACGCTGACCCGGTTACCGGGGTGACCGGCCCGGTAACTGTCGGCCCGAACAACCTCACCATTGACGCGGGTCTCGTCAAAAAACCAAGCGAGGAACTTCAGTGCTATCAAGACATCACGGAGGCCAATGCCTATATGGCGGCCTACAACTTGATCGTACTAGATGACCTCAAAAGTTTTGCCGAGGTGGACCTGCGGACTTTTATCGGCAATAACTTCACGATGTCGGGTTCGGCCAACTTCGCGACCCACGACACGGCTACATGCAGTGAGCGCACGGTGGTCATCGGCGGCAACATTGTGGCCGGCTCCCCGCTCAACGTCAACAAGGGCGACTTAGCCATCTTCGGCTCCACCAACAGCCGGACCATCAATTTCAATGGCGGCGCAGGATGTGGTTTGATCAACGACCCCACAATCTCGGATGTTGCCATTTCGGCTTATCTGCGTGCTGCTTCGCAGTGGATGGCTGCCGCTACCGCCAATAACCCCGCGCCGACTCTGCTTGCCAACGGGCAACTGCTGTTCGACGTTGTGAACAAGAATGCCCAGGGCCTGGCGATTTTCAATGTCACCGCGGCAAGCGTCTTTGAGAATGCAGCGGTCAATAACCTGATCGAGATCCAGAACACTGCCAACGCTACCACCATCTTGATCAATGTCTCGGGTACGTCCGTCAACTGGACGAACACGAACATGGGGAACTTCCTCACGTCGTATAGCCCGAACATCGCCAAAGTGATCTGGAACTTCCATGAAGCCACCAGTATCCAAACCAATGGTCGCCGCTGGGCGGGTGCTATGTTGGCGCCGTGGGCGGACGTTTCGGGTCTTTCCGGCAATTTGGAAGGGACGATCGTTGTCAAGAACTTGATCAACGCCGGCGAGATTCATCGCCCTGTTTTTGCCGCAACCAACGTTGAGCCGCTCAAGAGTGTCTGTATTCCGCCCACACCTCAAATCACTATCGAGAAGTTCACCAATGGGCAGGATGCCGACACGCCCACGGGGCCGTTCGTGGCGGTGGGTTCGACGGTGACGTGGACCTATGTGGTGACCAACACAGGCAACGTGACGCTGACCAACGTCTCCGTGGGTGACGACAAGGTCGGCTTTGTTTGTGCCATCGGCACGCTCGGCCCGGGCGGGAGCCAGGCATGTAGCGCGGTGGGGGTAGCTGCCGTTGGTCAATATAGCAATACCGGTCTGGTGACCGGCACCACACCGGTCGGGGTGATTACGCCTACGGTGACGGTAACGGACAGCGACCCGAGCCACTACTTTGGGGTGCAGCCCGGCATCGTGATTGAGAAGGCGACCAACGGCTTCGACGCCGACGACCCGACAGGGCCGTTTGTGCCGGTCGGCAGCGTGGTCACCTGGACCTACGTGGTGACCAACACGGGCAACGTGACCTTGACCAACGTGACGGTGACCGACAGCGTGGAAGGGCTGATCTGCACCATCCCGACGTTGGGGGCAGGCGCGTCCGACAGTTGCACCTTGAC
>CAKZVN010000054.1 GCA_937922105.1 uncultured Litorilinea sp. | reverse complement strand
CTCATAGAAGCTGTAGGTGATAATGATCAAGGGGACCCGCGGCTTGACCCAAGCCAGGAACTCGGCAGCCCCCGGCAGGATATCCATGCCCGCAATGACGTCCTGGAGGTCGTGTAGTCCTAACCCGTGCCGGCGCAAAATGTCCAGGCGCATGCCCATGAGCTTGTCATAATCGTCAATGTCCCGCGTCGTGAGCCGGAGTTGCTCGATCCCGGTGCGCTCCGCCACCGCGATCCAAATTTCAGGGAGCAGGATACCTTCCAAGTCGGTTGCCAAAATCGGCGGAGCCAACGTCATGTTACGCAAGTCCTTGATCTAGCCTGGTTGCAGCCACACTGGGCTGCTTGCTGCCTCGAATGATGACCCACGCAGGACAGTCTACCAGAGCGGGAAGCCGCCCGACAAAGCCGAGCCTGTATGGGATCACACCGGCGCAGAGCACGCAGGCAGAGGTTCAGGTGCAGGGTAACATACGGGACCGGCGGATTCAAGGGTAAGCGCCGTGCGGAGACGTATTAAGGGTGATGCGGAAGGCCTGAAGTGGGAAGATAAAGGCGATTAGGGAAAAAGTTAGCGGTGGCTAGCTTGAGTGCGGCGCGTGTGCTCTGGACGCGCCGCACCCGATGTCGCCTTACCTGATTGCGGCTATTGCAGCCGCGCGCTGAAATAGCGCACCAGATCGTCCAGACTGATGAGTTTGCCGTAATCGGCTTCCGGTGTGGAGACGCCCAGGCGGGCATCCAATGCGATCAAGAAGTTGAGAAAGTCGAACGAGTCAATCTCCAACGTGGCGCGCAGGTCCGCGGTCGGGTCCAAGTGTTCGTAGTCGGCTTCCGGTGCAATCCGAGCCAATTCCTCCACAAATAAATCACGCAGGTCTGCCTGCAAGGTCGCGTTCATGGTGCTCTGCCTCCTCAAGAAGCCGGCTCCCAGAGTTTTTCTGGGGCCGACAAAAGTTTGGTGACATGATCGAGGAATTGACCGCCCGTGCGCCCGTCGGTAGCGCGGTGGTCACCGGCGATGGTGGCAGTCAGGACAGGACGGATACCCAACATACCGTTTTCTGCCCACGGTTGCTCGGTGATCTTGCCGAAGCCGACCAGGGCAACCTGGGGAGGATAGATGACGCCGAAGACGCTTTCCACGCCGAGATCGCCCAGGTTGGTGACCGTGATGGTAGCGTCAGTCAACTCCGAGCTACGCAGTCGCCCGGCACGGGTACGCATGATCAGATCGCGCAGCGCAGCCATCGTCTCGTCCATGCTCAGCATGTCGGCATTATGGATCGCGGGGGTGACCAAGCCGCCCTGGCGCAAGGCGATGGCAAAACCGATGTGGATGGCTTCGGAGGTTTGCAGGCGGTCGTCAATCCAGTAGCCGTTGAGTTCCGGGACGCGCGTGAGCGCGAGCGCGACGGCGCGCACCAAGAGGACCGCGGGCAGCACACGGTCGGCAATGCTGCGTTTCAGGTTTTCGGCTTCCAGCCACCGCAGCGCCCGGCTCATGTCAATACGCGTCATCAGATAGTAGTGGGGGATGTCGCGATTCGCGCGCGCCATGGCGAGTGCGATGGCGCGCCGCATGCCGGCTTGGAAGTCGGCAGACGACTTGTCTGCCAGGGCTGGGCCTGGTTTGCTCGGAGGCGTCGGCATGGGAGCAGGGGACACGGGTTCGGTAGGAGCCGGCGCAGCGGGCGGAGGCGGGGTAACCGGAGCTGCACGCGACTGTGCGCGGGCCGCGGCGGCTTCGATGTCGGCGCGCGAGATGGCGCCTTGTGGTCCTGTCCCTACAATGCCGGTGAGGTCTACGCCTAACTCCTCGGCAAGTTTGCGCGCAACCGGTGAGATGCGGATGCGTGTATCGCGCGCCGCGCCGTTCTTTCCTGCCGGCGTCGCGACTGGGGCGGGTTGTTCCGCTTTTGTCTGAACGGGCTGGACCGGGCGAGCTGGTGCCGGCAGGGGTGGGGGACCTGCCGGCTCCCCCTCGCCACGGATCACGGCAATCGGCGTCCCAACCGGCGCTTCTGTCCCGGCGGGGATCAGTAGCGCGTCCACCGTGCCCTCCTCGAAGATTTCGACCTCGATATCCCCTTTTTCGGTGCCGACGACGGCGATGATATCCCCGCGCTTGACGCGGTCTCCCGGCTTGACCAGCCACTCTAGGAGTGTGCCGGATGCCATGTCGGCGCCGAGACTGGGCATGTTGTAGTGGATCATGGGTTCACCAACTTTCGTGCTGCCGCGGCGATGGTCTCTACCTGCGGGATGGCGGCATCTTCCAAATGACCGGCATAGGGCAGGCCGACTTCTGCCGCGCACAGGCGGGCGACCGGCGCGTCCAGGTCATAGAATGCCTGCTCCATGATGCGGGCGCTGATCTCCCCGGCAATACTGCCGGTGCGCCAGTCCTCGTCCACAATCAGGGCGCGGTGGGTCTTGGCGACCGACGCCATGATGGTGGTGTCGTCCAGCGGGCGCAGGGAGCGCAAGTCAATCACCTCGGCGTCAATGCCTTCTGCAGCGAGCAGATCGGCAGCTTGCAACGCCTTGAAGACATTGAGTCCGTAGGTGATGATGGTGACATCGGACCCTACGCGGCGCACCGCAGCGCGATCAATCGGTACAGGCCCTGCATTGGCAGGAAGCGTGCCCTTCATGTTGTAGAGCAGCGTGTTCTCGAAGATGAGGACCGGGTCCGGGTCTGCCAGTGCAGTCTCCAGCATGCCACGTGCATCCTCGACCGTCGCGGGGACCAAGACCTTGAGTCCCGGCACGCGCGCATACCAACTCTCCCACGAGTGGGAATGTTGGGCGGCGAGCCGTTTGCCGCCGCCTGTGCCCATGCGGATGACGACCGGCACATTGTAGTGCCCACCGGACATGTGGAGGATGCTGGCGGCGGTGTTGATGATCTGATCCGCAGCCAAGAGGCTGAAGTTGACGGTCATGATCTCGACGATGGGGAGCATACCGTTCATCGCCATGCCGATGCCTGCACCGGTATAGCCGGACTCGCTGAGCGGGGTGTCAATCACGCGTCGCGGACCGAACTCCTCCAACATGCCCTTGCTCACGGCAAAACAACCGCCATAGCGCCCCACGTCGGCGCCCATGAGCACGACGCGCGGCTCGCGGCGCATGGCTGCGCTCATGGCTTCGCGCACGGCCTCACGATAGGTCACTTCCCGCGGCTCTCCGTCTGCGCCGGCGGAGGGCGGCAGTTGGTAGACCTGGGTGGGGTCAACCTCCTCGCTGTAGACAAAGCGCAAAAGATCCTCCACCGGCTCTAGCGGCGACGCCTCGGCAAACGCGACGGCTTCGTCCATCTCTGCTTTGACTTGCGCCTCCATGGCGGCAATCTCGTCATCGGTGATCAAGTCCTGGTCGCGCAGTTGTTGGATAAGGCGGGGGATGGGGTCGCGTTTGCGCCATTCCTGTACCTCGCTCTTCGACCGGTATAACTCGGCATCGAACATGGAATGGGCGCGGAAACGGTAGCAAAACATCTCCAGAAATTGCGGACCGGCACCGGCGCGAATGGCCTGCACAGCCTCGCGCGTGGCAGCCTCGACTGCCAGTACATCCATCCCATCTACGCGGCGGGCAGGGATGCGATAGGCAGCCGCCTTCTTCCAAATTTCCGGCTCGGACTGGCTGTACTCCAGCGCGGTGCCCATGCAGTACTGGTTGTTCTCGCAGACGAAGAGGACCGGCACTTGCCAGAGCGCGGCCAAGTTCAGTGCTTCGTGAAACTCGCCCTCGGCGACCGCGCCGTCGCCGAAAAAGCAGACGGTGATGCGATTGCGCTGCTGGAGTTTGTCGGCAAACGCAATGCCCACTGCCAGCGGTAACCCGCCGCCGACAATGGCATTACCGCCGGCGAACTTCAGATCGGCGTCAAACAGGTGCATGGAACCGCCGCGCCCGCGCGCACAGCCGTCCACCTTGCCGAACATCTCGGCGAGAATGGCGCCTGCCGACATCCCGCGCGCCAACGCGTGACCGTGCTCCCGATAGGTCGAGACGACGGTGTCGTCCGGGGTGAGAAATTGGAGCACACCGACGGCAATCGCCTCCTCACCGTCATAGAGATGCATGAAGCCGCGAATCTTGCCGTGTCCGTACATCTCGACACACTTTTCCTCCAGGCGACGGATACGCACCATATCCAGCAGGAGGCGATGGGCGTGGTCGCGGTCCAATGTAACAGGGGCGGGTGGGGGATGGTGTTCCGTATGGGTTTCGTGTAGTAGAACCTGCGTCATCAGGGACCTCCTCCTCAGCGGATCAAGCCGCCGCCCTGTGAGATACCGGCTGGAGCGTTGATAGGAGTGCGCACCGAGCCTATGACTGGGTCGGCTCCGTGGTTTCGAGCGTTGAGGTATCGCCCTCGGGCAGTCCAAGTTCGCGGGCTTTGAGCAACCGGCGCATGATCTTCCCGCTGCGGGTCTTGGGTAGGTTGTCGTGGAACTCGATGAGTTTGGGCGCGACGGCTGCACCCAGGCGTTGGCGACCGAAACCGAGCAACTCCAAGCGCAGCGACTCGGTGGGGGCAAAGCCCGGCTTCAACGAGACAAAGGCCTTGACCACTTGTCCGATGATGGGGTCGGGGACGCCGATCACCCCTGCCTCGGCGACTGCGGGATGTTCCATGAGCGCGCTCTCGACCTCGAAGGGGCCGACCATGTGCCCGGCGGTTTTGATGATATCGTCGGCGCGACCGATAAACCAGTAGTAGCCGTCTTCATCGCGCTCCGCCAGATCGCCGGTCAGGTACCAGCCGCCCACGAAACAACTGCGATAGCGCTGCTCGTCGTGGATGTAGCCGCGGAACATGGAGGGCCATGGTGGGCGCAGGGCCAATTCGCCCTCAACGTTGGGGCGAAGCTCCTCGCTGACCGAACCGTCTTCGTGCCGGTGGACGATGCCGGCTTGGATGCCTGGCAGCGGAAGGCCCATAGAGCCGGGGCGGATCTCCTTGCATGGGTAGTTGGCAATCATAATGCCGCCAGTTTCGGTCTGCCACCAATTGTCATGGATAGGCAACCCTAGATGCTCCAGGCCCCACACCACGGCTTCCGGGTTGAGCGGTTCACCGACGCTGGCGATGAAGCGCAACGCGCTAAGGTCATACTCGCGGCGTGGGTGAATGTCCAGACGCATCAGCCGCCGGATCGCGGTGGGCGCGGTGTACCAGACAGTGACCCGCTGCTCTTGGAGGATGCGATACCAGCGGACGGCGTCGAATTCCGCCTCATCCACGATACAGGTAACGCCATGACAAAGCGGCGCGCTGATGCCGTAGGAAGTACCGGTCACCCATCCGGGGTCGGCAGTGCACCAGAAGATATCCTCCGGGTGAAGGTCCAACGCATAGAGACCGGTCATGTAGTGGACATGGACGGCATCGTGGACGTGGATTGCGCCCTTGGGGCGTCCGGTCGTGCCGCTGGTGAA
>CAKZVN010000053.1 GCA_937922105.1 uncultured Litorilinea sp. | reverse complement strand
GACGCGCCGGCGCTGGCGGCTGCGTCTATCGCACAGGAGGAGCACAGGTCATGAGCGAGACCCATTCCGACGACCCGCGGCTGGAACTGGGGCCGGGTGTCCAGGTCGGCATTGTGGTGCGCGACGCCGAAGCCGCGGCTGCCGCGTGGACCAGCCGCTTCCGCATCGGCCCGGTACAGATCATTGATTGGCCTGTGGCAGGCACGGACATGGCCCAGACCGGGACTTATCGCGGACGCCACGGCAATTTCCGCATGCGGCTGGCTTTCTTGCAGGCAGGACCGGTACAAATCGAGTTTATCCAGCCGCTGGAGGGGGAGAACATCTACAGTGAGTTCTTGGCCGAACACGGCGAGGGTCTACACCACATTCTCTTTGAGGTAGACGACCCGCACGACTTTGCGGACAAGTTGGGCGCGCCCATCATCCAGAGCGGCGGTTCCACCCTGCGCCCCGGCGCGATCTGGGCCTACCTGGAAACGCAGGCCATGCTCGGCGCGCTGATCGAGGTGAAGACCAAGGCAAAAATGTAGAACGACCTTTCACCAGGTCTCTTTCAACAGGGGATCATTTTGTCACCCTGAGCGCAGCGAAAGGGTCTCCTGTGACGGACGCACCGGGATGCTTCGCTGCGCTCAGCATGACCATCTGCCTCTAGATTGAAATGGCCCCTCACTCCCCAATCAGCCGGCGGAAGCGCGCGTAGGCGTCGTCCCAGGCGGGGTGGGGGCGTGGGGTGAACTCCTCTTGGGTGATGGAAGCCGCGACGGCGGCGCGGCCCTCAGCCAAGCTGCCCAGGTGTCCCGTGGCGATGGCTTGTACCATCACGTTGCCCAGCGCGGTCGCCTCTACCGGGCCGGTGATCACGGGGCGTCCGGTGGCGTCCGCGGCCAATTGGCAGAGCAAGCGATTCTGGCTGCCGCCGCCCACGATGCGGATGGTCTCCAGTCGGTGCCCCACCAATTCCTCCAGCGCCGCCAAACACCAGCGATAGCGCAAAGCCAAGCTCTCCAGACAGCAGCGCACCACCGCGCCCACGCTTTGGGGCGCGGCTTGGCCCGTGCGTCGGCAATAGGCGACGATGGCGTCCACCATGTTGCCCGGCTGCAAGAAGTCGGGCGCGTCGGGGTTGATGAGTGGGCCGAAAGCCGGGGCCTGTTCCGCCAAAGCCATGAGATCGGCCCACGAGTACTCCTGCCCGCCGCGCGCCCATTGGCGGCGCGATTCTTGCAAGAGCCACAGTCCGGCGATGTTCTTGAGCAGGCGGATGGTCCCGGCAATGCCGCCTTCGTTGGTGAAGTTGTAGGCGCGCGCGGTGGCGTTGATCACCGGCTGCGCGGTCTCTACGCCCATCAAACTCCACGTGCCGCTGCTGATGTAGGCCCCGGTTGTGTCCAAGCCTGGAATGGCTGCGACCGCGCTGGCGGTATCATGCGCGCCGGTCGCAATCACGGGCGCAGGGCCGCCCAGCCCGGTCTCTGCTACCACCGTGGGCAGCAAGGGACCAAGCACCGTGCCCGGCGGCACGATGGGCGGCAGGATGTGGGTAGGCAGTTGTGCGCGCGCCAGCAGGCCGGTCGCCCAGCGCCGTTCCGCGGCATGGAGCATCTGCGAGGTCGAGGCAATGGTGTATTCGGCTGCGATGCGCCCGGTCAGCCAGTAATGAAAAAGATCGGGAATCATGAGCAACGTTGCCGCCGCGTCCAGTTGCGGGTCCGCCGTGTGGCGCATGGCGAAGAGCTGCACCAGCGTGTTGATCTGCATGAACTGGATGCCGGTGATGGCGAAGATGTCGTCGCTGGGTACGCTGCCGAAGAGCCGCGCCTCCATACCATTGTTGCGCGGATCACGGTAATGCACGGGGTTGCCCAGCAACCGCCCGGCGCGGTCGAGCAGGGCGAAGTCCACGCCCCAAGTGTCGAGACCGATGGCTGCGGGCACAGTGCGCTCGCTTGCCGCGTAGCGGGCCAAGCCGGTCTTGATCTCGCTCCACAGCCCCAGCGCGTTCCAATAGAGTCGGTCAAGCACCGCCACTGGCCCGTTGGTGAAACGATGCAGTTCGTGCAACTCGAAGCGCGCGCCGTCCCAGCGCGCCAGCAAGACGCGTCCGTTGGAAGCGCCCAGGTCGACGGCAATAAAGTTGACGGTGGACATGGCACTCTCCCCGTGGGTGGATGAATGTTAGGGTTGGCGCCGGATTAGCGCATACGTTGTATCGGTTTCCAGCCAAGCCAAGTCGAGGTCCGCCTGGGACACGACTTGCGGCGCTTGGCGAAACGCAGGGTCGTTGAGGTAGAAGAAGCCATCCTTCTCACCCACCACGACAACAGCATGGTAGGCCGTCGTGTTCCAGTAGGGCAACTCACCCGTGTAAACAGACAATATAGGGGCCAATCCTGCTGTTAGGTGTTCACGGAGGTCGCCCAGATTCCCTTTGGTGATCGTGACGGTCAGGTCCGCAAACAATCGGGATAATCTGTACAGCCGGTTAAACGGTGTGCCTCACTCGGTGATCTGGAGGGTCGCCATGAGCCGCTCATAGTTTGCCGGATAGCCAGCGGCGGACAAGACCATTGCAGCGCAAGCAGCCAAGCAATCGCTCTCATACTGTTGTGGGAGATGGGGTATGCTCAACAAGTGCGGCGGCATGGCGTTCAAGTTCGGCGTGTAGCTCCGGTGGGATCAACAAGCGTCCACTATAGGCATCAACATCGAGTGCGCCCACATAGCCCAGCACACCGCGCTGCGGAGAGGTGAGACGGACAGGCACCCGCCAAACCAATGCACCCTGGCGCCAGACCAGCGCGGGTGCGTCGCCGCCCATCATATGGCTGATCTCCATCCCCACGTAGGCCGTCACCTTCTGCCGTGCGGTGAGGGCAGAGATGCGCGTCAGTTCCTCGCCGGGTCTGGAGAGAACAATCTCACCCTCGCGCCCGCGCAGAATCTCCTCCAGCGTCAAGCCACGGGCCGCGCCGGACGCTTGCGCTGCTGTCTGTTCGGCGGGTTGTTGGGGCGTGTCGCTCATGGCTGTCCCTCCGGGAACCGTATCCGCTGCACAGCCCTATTGTACCATGCGACCTGTCGGCGCGGCGGCGGGCACGCTCACACCACGCGAAGCGTTACGCCCGCGGCGAGCAGCGCGCTGCGCGTCGCCTCGTCCACGTTGTCATCCACCAAAAGCGTGTCAATCTCGTCGGGCAGGACGGAGCTGGCAATGTAGACATGCCCGATCTTGGAATGGTCCACCAGCGCGATCACTTGCTGCGCGGCCTGAGCCATCGCGCGCTTGAGTTGCGCCTCGCGCAGGTCGGACTCCATCAGCCCATGCTCCACCGTGAAACCGCGGCAACTGAGGAATGCCACATCCACATGCAGCCGGCGCAAGAGTTCCGGTGTCAGCAAATCCACCAAACTGCTGGACTGCTTGCGCAAGATACCGCCCACCACGATGGTGGTCGTCTCCGGCGCAAAGCTCAATTCCAGCGCGGCATAGAGGCCGTTGGTGATGACGGTCAGTCCCTGGATGGGGCGCAACAGCCGCGTCATCTGGAAGACGGTGGTGCTGCCGTCCAGAAAGATGGTCGCGCCGGGACGGACAAACTCCACCGCAGCCTGGGCGAGGCGGCGCTTCTCCTCCAGCGCCAGCTGTTGGCGCGCGGCAAAGCGCAGCTCCAGTTGCCCACGACCGGAGAAGACCGCGCCCCCGCGCACGCGCGTCAGATAGCCCTGGTCCTCCAGTTGTTGCAAGTCCTTGCGAATGGTGACATCGGAGACGCCCAGCAACGCGCTGAGACCGCTCACGGTCACTTCATCCTGGCGACGCAACTCATCAATGATGATGGACCGGCGCGCCTCGCTGGAGATGGGTTCGGCGGCGGCGGGTGTGGGGTCGCTCATACTCGTCGCTCTTACCAATGGGGGGTGAATCAAACATGAGCCGCGGCATCCAACAGGCGGCTGCGGCGGTAATGCTCGTCGGGGCGGGAATCAATGCGCGCGGCCTGGGTATCGGGCAGGAAATTCGGCCCGCCCAACGCGTAGGTCCCCACCAAAATCTTGGCCCACTTGTCAGCCATCAAGGTGATATTCAGCGCCTCTTGCGCGGTTTGACCCAGCGCGACCAGCCCATGATTGACCATGAGCAGGAGTTTGGGCGCCACACCGTGGACGGATTGATAGCGACGCAATTCGTCGCGCACAGCGAGCGCCAACTGGAAGCCGGGGTCAATGTAGGGCACGACCGCCGGGTAGCGTCCACAGACGACAATGCCGTCCGGGAAGAGATGGGTGCGAAACGGCTCCGCGCCCAGTTGCGAACAGAGCACCTGGTTGACCGACACGGCATGGGTATGCGCGACCCACTTGGCCCCCGCCTCGTGCAGACAGAGCGCGTGGAGAAAGGTCTCCACTGACGGGCGGCGGTGAGCCGGGTCCACCAATGTCGCCATAAGCGCAGGGCCGACTTCGGCATCCTCCAGGTGATCGCGCTGCATCAACTCCATCACCGCGGCCAAACGCACCCGGCTGAAGCCTTGCGCGGTGATGTCGCCCAGACGGCTGCCCGATGCCTTGACCCAGAAGGTGCCGTCGTCGCACAAGCCGCTGGTGTTGCCTTCGCCCAGGATTGCCAGTTGGCGATCCTCGCGCCCCACCTCGTGGGAGAGGATGATCAGTTGTTCCAAGACGCTGTCGGGCTGCATGGTCGTTCCTTTGCTCACACGAGTGTCACACACAGTGAATACAGATGCAGAACGGGCTAGGCCGGCGCAGGGGCGACTTGCGCAGACCACCAGGCGCTCAAGTCCGGGCAGCCGGCAGAGCGCCACGCCGCCAACCGGCGCACCCCGGTGCGGATCAAAGCCAACAGGGTCTGCATCAAATCCAGGTCGGGCTGGGCAGCCAGCCAGCGCGCCGGGAGCAGCACGCCGGGGTCGGCCTGGGGGTCAAGGGCATCCAGCGCGGCGGCGACGCCCAGCGCATAGCGTTGGGGCGTGACCCCAGCCGCCAGGGCCAAGCGCATGGCGCCGATCAGGCGGTCGTCCCAGTCCAGCTTGCGCGCCGGGTCGCGACCGACGCGCGCCACGGTGTCACGCAGATGAGGGTTGACCATGCGCGCCAACAGATCGTCGGCAGCCGCGGCATAGGCATGGGGCGTGAAGAAAGGGTCCACCTCGGCATAGCGGTGGAGCAGCCCCGCGCCCGACTCTTCCAGCAAGGCCGCGCGCAAAAACGCCAACAAGCCGGGGGTCGCCGGAACCTGGTCCAATGTCACCAGACCAAGAATGCGCCCCAGGTAGGCCGCCAATGCATGGACCGCATTGTGTCCGTAGAGTTTGGCTTCCTCGAAGGGCACCAGGTCGTCCTTCTCGATGAAGCTGCGGATGCCGCGCACAAAGGGCGGCGCGCCGGGGCCGAAATCCGGACGCGAGATGAGGATGCGGTTAAAGTCCTCTACCAAGAAGGCGCGGTCGCCGCCGGGCGTCACCGGAGCCAGGTCTTGGGGCGGAGACATGACACCGCTCATCTTGCCGATCACCGTATCCACAAAGGCGACATGAGCATCCACCGCGGCGCGCTCGGCCTCGTGCAATTCTTCCATGACCGCCGCGCGCAGGATAGCAGCGGCATGGGTGGCGTTCTCGGCGGTATAGACCACCGCACGCGGGCCGCCCAGGGCCGCCTTGCGCTGCAAGCCCTCGGCCAAAATGCGATGCAGGCTCGCAGGGCCGGGCGACTTATAGGCGTTCACTGTGGGCACGGCGGTTGCAATTTCGCTTGCGGCGGCGATCGCCTCCACCAGGCGGCTGCGGTCCGCGGCGACGGCGGGATTCTCCACACGGATGGGGCCGATGCGTAGCGCCTCCACCCGGTCGGGATAGGCAATGTTGATGGTGTATTTGCCGCTGGCGGCGCGCAGCGCGCTCACGAGTTCGGGCATCACCTCGGCGATGACCAGATGGCGAAACGCGCCGCTGCGATAGGCTTCCAGGGCAAACAGCCCGGCTTGGATGGGGCCGAAGCCAAACCCCACAAAAGTTCCTTGTCCGTCGAGGGCCATATTCAGCGCATCTCCTGGCCGCCGGTGACGTTGATGGCTTGGCCCGTCATGTACGAAGATTGATCCGACGCCAGGAAGACGACCACGTTGGTCACGTCTTGATAGGTGCAGCCGCGCTTCATGGGCACTTGGTCTATGTAGCGCCGGCGCACCTCCTCTTCGCTGATGCCCAGGCGCGCGGCATATTGGGCATAGAGCGACTCCATCCACAGCGGTGAGTCCAACAGATTGCCGGGACAGACGGCATTGACGCGCACGCCGAACTCGGCCAACTCCAGCGCAACGCTCTGGGTCAACCCGATACCGCCGAACTTGCTGGCAGCATAGGCGGAATTCTTGAAGCTGCCTTTTTTACCCGACTTGGAGTTGATCTGGATGATGACCCCACGGCGCTGGGCTTTCATGATACGCGCCGCGTACTTGACGCATAAGAAATAGCCGGTAAGGTTGACATCCAGCACCTTGCGCCAGCGCGCCAGGTCGAACTCCTCCACAGGGCCGGAGATGACGATCCCCGCATTGGCGACCACAATATCCAAACGCCCGAACTCGGCAACAGTGCGCTCGAACAGGGCCGCGACCTGCGCCTCGTCGGTCACATCCGCGGCAAGCGCCAGTGTGCGCCGCCCGGTTGCCGCGGCGACTGCAGCGGCGGTCGCCTCCGCGCCCGCCAGGTTGAGGTCGGCGACGACCACATGCGCGCCCTCGTCGGCTAGGCGGCGCACGATGGCAGCACCCAGTCCCTGTGCGCCGCCGGTGACGACGGCGATTTGGTCCAACAACGGTTGGCTGTTCATCCCTACGATCCGATCAAGCTAGATAGGCCCCAGGCGGTGATGGACAAATAAACCCTCGGCAGTTGGCGGACATGCCCTAGAGCAACAGGCGCAAGAGTTCCTCCTCGGCTTCGACAGTCCACGACTCGCCGGGGCCGAGCTTGGCATAGACGCTGGGCAGCCGCTGCTTGAGTTCGGACAGCGGGGTCAGCGGCAACGGCTTGCTCAGGTTGGGAAAGATCACCACCTTGCCGGGGAAGCGCCCCTCCGCCACTGCGTGCAACCCTTCCGGCACGCCCTCCAGTCCGGCAATCGCCGCCACCGACTTGTTGGGCGAAAGCGCATGGCTTTCGGTGAGATCGCGCATGCGCGCCAAATCCTCGATGGACGAGCCGCTGGTCCCGGTGAAGCGCACCCCGCGGCGCACCACGTCGTTGAGGTTGAAGCGTGCCTGCGTGCCGCGCGGCAAGCCGGCGAAGACATTCATCACACCGTGATCGGCCAAATGGGGCATCGCCAGCTCAATCGCGGGCACGCTGGGAGCCATGACCGCGATGTCGTCGTAGCCGTGCCCGCCGCTCTCTTCGGTCAAGCGACGGTCCAGCGCCGCCAAATCGGGCAGGCTGTCTTGCGAGAAACAGACCAACTCCACGCCTGCTTCCTGGGCCTGTTCACGGAACTTGGCTTCCACCGCGACAATGCGCGCGCGGCTCAGGTTGGTGGCAACGATCTTGCGCGGGCGCCCCGCGATCTCCAGCGCGCGCTGCAAGTGCATATGGCCCATCGGCCCGCCCGCGCCCAGAATCCAGGTAATGCCGCCGGGTAGCAGCTGCGTGCGGATGGGCGCATAGGCCGCGGCGATCTCCGCACCGGTCGCGCCCCGAAGCCCCAGGTTGTCGTAATGCAAGCGCCCGATATCCAACGCGACGGGACGCGCGATCTCGGCATCCGTGATCACGGCAAAGTGCCCCCCGCGCGCCAAGCGGACAAAGGCGCGCTCGATCAACTCCGGGTCTGCGCTCAACACCACAATATCGTCGTAGCGAGCCTCCGGGTCGTCGGCGACGAGTTCGACGCCGGCGGCGGCAGCCCAGGCGCGCATCGCGTCCGCAAAGCGCGCGTCGGTCACATCCAGTGCCAGGCGCGCCGGTCGCCACGCCGCTGCCGCGCCCAGCTGCATCCCCGCGCCGTCACCGGTGATCCAGAGCGCGCCGCCGGTCTGCCAGGCCGTGCGGTAGTGGACGGTGTAGGACGCCTCCACACAAGCCCACGGTTCGTTGAGCGCAGCCTCGGCATAGCCGGTGGTGGGCTTCACAGGCAAGAGATAGTTGCCGCCGTCGCCGTTGAGCACGCGCTGATCAATGACGTTGTATTGAGAAAAGCCGCCCTGAATCTCATAGCCGTAGGCATAGCCCACGCCGCCGACATAGATATCAGCCTGGACGATGAAGCGGTCGCCCACGTGGTACTGGTCGCGCAGATGCTCGCCCACGCCCACCACGGTTAGGCTGACTTCATGACCCAGGACGACAGGCTCCTGGGCCATATTGCGGTAAATGCGCGGATGGTTTTGTCCGGCGCGGATGACCTTGATATCCGAAAAGCAGATACCGGTGGCATCATGGCGCACCAGCAGTTCGTCGGGACCGTAGGAGGGCATGGGGACCTCGATCAGGTCGCCGTCGTCGCCCAAGTTGTCGAAGCCTGCCCCATAGAGGGGCCACAGCCGATTACGCCGGGGCAGGGGGCCGTCGGCAGCGCGATAGCGGGTGAGCGAATCGGTCATGACAGAGTCTCCTATTTCTCGCTCAAGGCGTAGCATCCACCCAGTGGTCTGCTCGCTCGGTAGCCGTCATTCTGAGGAGCGCAGCGACGGCCTGCCCTGAGTCGTGCGAAGGGAAGAATCTCGATAGCCACCAGAGGGGATGCTTCCCTTCACTGCGCTCAGGGCGGGCAGCTGTGCTCCGCATGACTTTCTTTGCTACTTGGCGCTCAAACCACCAAGCGCAGCAAATCCGCCGGGTCGTAGTCGGGCGTGACCGCAGCCAAGCGCGCCGCAGCGTCGCCGGGAGCCAGCGCGCGCCCGAGCGCAGTATAGAACGTGTTGGCGGCGCGACGGTCGGTGAAGTGCGCTTTGGCCCACGCGCTCTGATAGCCCAACCCGGTGTGGCGGTGCAACACCGTATGTCCGTAGATGAAGTACGCGCCGTCTATGAAGTCCTGACGCACCGGTTGCAGCGCGGGCG
>CAKZVN010000052.1 GCA_937922105.1 uncultured Litorilinea sp. | reverse complement strand
CAGAGTTGGAATCGGGCCGCGCGGCCCGCTCTTTGCTTGGAGGAACAGTATGACCGAGGGTACGACCGGCACAACAACCGGCGCCGCGCCGGAGGCGCTTGAATATCGCACGGAAGTCAAGCAACTGTTGGACATCCTGGCGCATTCGCTCTATACCGACCGCGAGATCTTTCTGCGCGAATTGATCTCCAACGCGTCCGATGCGCTCAACCGGCTACAATTCGAGATGTTGACCAACCATGCCGTGGTAGACCCGGACGCCGAGCTTGCCGTGACGCTGATCCCCGATCCCGACGCCAAGACCTTGACCGTGCGCGATACGGGCAGCGGCATGAACCGCGACGAACTGGTGACCAACCTGGGCACGATTGCCCATTCCGGCGCCAAGGCCTTTTTGCAAAATGCCAATGCCGGTCAGGCCGCATTGGAAGAGATCATCGGACAGTTCGGCGTCGGCTTCTATTCGGTCTTTATGGTCGCGGATGAAGTGACGGTGACGTCGCGCTCCTATCGTCCCGAAGACCAAGCGTGGACGTGGCGCTCGCGCGGGGACAGCACCTATACGCTTGAACCCGCGGACCAACAGACGCGCGGCACCACGATTGTCATTCGCCTTAAGGAGGACGCGGGCGAATTTGCCCAGCCGTGGCGGATCGAGCAGATCGTCAAAAAACATTCGGACTATGTTTCCTTCCCCATCTATTTGGCTACGGCTAAGCCGGCGGATGACGAGAGTGCTACGCCGCGTGTGCTCAACCGGCGCAGCGCCCTGTGGCGTCAGTCTCCCTCCAAAGTGACTCGGGAAGAGGTCAATGAGTTTTACAAGCAACTGACCTTCGACAGCGCGGACCCGCTGCTGCATGTGCATCTGGTGGCGGACGCGCCGGTCAATGTGCGCGCCTTGCTCTTTGTGCCGGCAAAGCGCGAGCGGGGGCGCCTGCGCTTACACGCCGAGCATGGGCTGCGTCTCTATTCGCGCAAGATTTTGATCCAGTCGGCTAATCGCGACCTCTTGCCCGACCACTATCGCTTTGTGGACGGCGTGGTAGACTCGGACGATCTGCCTCTCAATGTCTCGCGCGAGATGGTGCAGAGCAATCCGGTCATGCGCCAATTACGCCGCGCGCTGGCAAACCGGCTCAACCGCGAACTCAAGACGCTTGCCGAGGAACAGCCCGACCGCTATCGCACGTTCTGGGAAGAATTCGGCGTCTACCTGAAGGAGGGCGTTGCGCTGGACGCGAGCAGCCAGGAGGCGCTGGTAGAGTTGCTGCGCTTCCGCACCACCAAGAGCGACGGGCAGTGGTGTTCGTTGGCGGATTATGTGGCGCGCATGAAGAGTGACCAGGGCGCGATCTACTATGTGCTGGGCGAGGATTTGCGCTCGGTGGCGCGCAGCCCGCACCTGGACTATTTCCACGCCCACGACCTGGAGGTCTTGCTACTGGTGGACCCCATTGACGGCTTCATGGTTTCCATGCTGCGCGAGTTCCAGGGCAAGCCGCTGCAAAATGTGGACGACGCCGGGTTGAGCCTGCCGGAAACGCCGGCGGCGGCGCAGTCCGACGCGGACGCCGCAGCCCCGGCGGAGGGTTTCGACGCGGTGATCGCGCGCGCCAAGCAAGTCTTGGGCGAGCGTGTGCTGGATGTCCAGCCCTCCAAGCAATTGGTCACCAGCCCCTGTCGGTTGGTTTCACCCGCAGATAGCTTTGATCGCGACTTGCAGCGCCTGCGCCGCTTGACCGAGGAGGATTATGTGACGCCCAAGAAGATTCTGGAACTGAACCGGCGTCACCCGCTCATGGTCAATCTGGCGAGCATGGTTACGGCGCGGCCCGACGACCCGCTGATCGACGCGACCATCGAGCAACTCTTCGACAATGCGCTCTTGCTGGAAGGGCTGCACGCCAACCCGGTGGATATGGTGGAGCGCATCCAGACGTTGATGGAGGCTGCGGTGGCGGGCCGCGCTACATCTGGATGAAGCCCAGCGCCCACAGAATGGCAAAAAGCAGCGGTTGGTGGATCAGGTAGATGATCAGCGAGCGCCTACCTAGCCACTGTAGCCCACGCAAGGGCAAGAGACCGCCCAAGTCGGGCAAGGGGAAGCGCCGCCCGTTGCGCCGGTACAGGCTGTTGCCAAAAAAAATGCCCAACAACACCACGCCGAAATAGGGGATCACCGGGAAGTAGTCGTTGGGGTAGTAGTTTTGGGGGACCCAGCCGAGCCAGAGCAGCCAGGGGAAATCCCACGTGCGCTCCATGAGGAAGTAGCCTGCGGCGTTGAAAAGCAGCCACAGCACCAGGTTGGGCCAACCGTAGCGCAGGAAAGGATAGGCGGCGATGCTGGCAAACCCGATAAGGTGGAGGATGCCGAAGTGCACATAGCCCATGCCGGAGAGGAGCATCACCGCGCTGACGACCATGCCCCAGCCGAAGATGCGTAGCCCGCGCAGCAGATAGGGGCGGACGGGCGGGAGGTCATGCGGGCCTGCCGTGGGGGCCAAGCGGCGGAAGGTGACAATGACCAGGGAAACGCCGACCAAGGTCAGGAAGAGACCCGCGGTGGCGCGTTGGAAGTATTTCCAAAAACCGTTGAACGGGTCAATGTCGGGTACAATCCGGAAGGCCCAGAGGTCCCAGACCAAGTGATAGGTGATCATCATGAGGATGGCGACACCGCGCAGGGTGTCAATTTCCCACAGACGGTCAATGCGGGGCGTGCGCTTCAAGCCAGGCTCCTCGGAATAACCGGTCCATTTTACGTGTTGTATACGAGTCTACCCGATGGAGGACAGATGGCGAAACGCAATCGTAGCGCGCAGCAGGTCAAGCCGGTCCCCGCAGGCAAGCGGACGCCGGTTCTCGCCAAAGAAAGTGGCGCGACCGCGAAGGAGGCGACGGTCAGCCGCAAGGAGCAACTGCGCGCGGCTGCGGCTGCCAAGCGCCGACGCCAAACGTTGTTGCTGAGCGGGGCAGGCGCGCTGGTGGTCGTGCTGGCGTTGGTTTTGGTGGGCGTGGGCTGGGCGCGCTCGCGTCCGGTGGTGGGCGAGCAGGTCTTCCCCAGCCAGGGCAATCTGCACATTGCGCTCGGTTCCGTGTCGCCCGTCACCTACAACAGCATCCCGCCCACCTCCGGCCCGCACTATGAGAACTTAGCGGCGTGGGGCATCCAGACCGAGCCGGTGCGTTATGAGCATCTGATCCACAATCTGGAAGACGGCGGCGTGGTGATCTACTACCAATGCGCGGACGGTTGCCCAGCGCTGGTAGCGGAGCTGGAGGCGGTGGTGGAGCCGTTCTTGCGCGCGGGGCGGCGCGTGGTCTTGGCGCGCAACGACCCCACGTGGACCATCGGCAGCGGTTATACGCCGCACCAGGACATGGGGGCGCCGATTGCGTTGACGGCCTGGCGGCGGCTCTTGCTCATGGATACGGTGGACGCGGCGACGATTGGAACCTTTATCGAACGCTATGAGGGGATTGACAACCATCGCCCGCGCGGGTAGGCGAGCGATTTGGGTTGCCACCCTTCTGGACGCTACCCGGCTTCCGGGAGGATAACGGCTTCCGGGGAAAGTAGCGGCTGCCGGAAGAGTAGGTAGGCACATCATGGGGCGACGGTCTGCGGGCCGTCGCCTTTTGTCTTGGCGCGCACATGGCGCGATGCGCTGTGCGCTCCCGGAGCGTATGATCTGTAGGTGACCCCTCGACGCAGGCGCAGCGAATGCGCACGGGCGTATCGAAACACGGCCTCAAACGTCAATTCAAGTGACTGCTGTCCTCCACGGCAGCGTGTGTCCGGTCCGCGCACAGCGACCGGCACAACCGAACAGAGTATCAACTGAGGGTAGTACGGCAGCGGCGGCAGGAGCGGACCAAAGAGCAGAGGGGACCGTGGCAAACCTCAACCGAACCGACAGACTCCTGATCATTATTCCCGCGTATAATGAGCAGGGCGCGATTTACCAAGTGGTGAGCGGTGTGCGGCGCGCAATGCCGCAGGCCGACGTGCTGGTCATCAACGACGGCTCGGCAGACAACACGGCACAAGAAGCGGAAGCGGCAGGGGCGCTGGTGGTCCAGCATCCCTTTAATCTGGGCATCGGCGGCGCGGTCCAGACCGGGTTGAAATTCGCGCGCGACCATGACTATGACTATGTGATTCGGCTGGACGGGGACGGGCAGCACCAGGCCGAGGAGATCGCGCTGATCTTGCAAGCCTTGCTTGCGCGGCGCGCCGACTTGGTGATCGGCTCGCGCTTCCTCAACGCCGATGTAGACTGGCATATCCCCTGGGCACGGCGCGTGGGCATTGCCTTTTTCGGTTGGGCCGTGACCCGGCTGATCGGCTATCGCGCCACCGACACCACCTCCGGCTTCTGCGGCATGAACCGCGCCGCGGTGGAGGTGTTGGCGACCTACCTGCCCCAAGATTATCCCGACGTGGAAAGCCGGGTGATCATCCACAAAGCCGGGCTGCGCCAACTGGAGTTGCCGGTCAACATGCGCGCACGCGTGGCGGGCGTGAGCTCCATCAACCGCTGGAAATCCATCTACTATGCGTTCAAGGTCTCGGTTGCGATGTTGACCTCCGCGCTCAAGGAGATCGGCCCAGTGACGGCATCGCCGCGACCGGCTGCGCCGCGTGCGATGAACGCACCCGGCAACGGCGCGCATCCCTACACACGCAACGGCGCGGTCGCGGCCCCACGCACTGGGCAGGCCGCGTTGCCCCAAACTTCCCTGGTACAAGCGGGCGCCGAGTTGATCCAGCCCCCCGTGCTGGAATCGTAGCGCCCGGCGCAAGGAGACGAGCGGATGGCAATCCCGATTGAGCAACAGATTGTCGCCACGATTTTTAGCGTCGCGCTCTTGGCGGTGACGATTCAGTTGATCCGCAAGCATCGGCTGCGTGAGGAATATGCGCTGGTCTGGCTGGGCGCAAGCCTAGCCATTTTTGCGTTGGCGCTGGTGGGGCCGCTGGTGGGCTTTTTGGCGCGGCTTTTTGCCGTGAGCTATGCACCGACTTTGGTGTTGGCGCTGGGGGTGTTGTTCTGTGTGGTGCTCTTGCTCTCGCAGACGGTGACGCTCTCCAACCAGGCTAATCGCATTCGCGACTTGGCCCAGTCATTGAGTTTGTTGGAGTGGCGCTTGCGCCAAGCCGAGCGGGCCGCCTCTGCGGCTGCGCGTTCAGCGGCGACGCCAGACGAGTCGGTCCAGGGCGAAAACGGTCATGTCTCCCACGCCGTCGTGACAACTGCGGGTTCCCCATCCAAGCCCAGCCCTGTGCGCAAGACCGGCAAAGCCGCGCCGCTCGCCAAGAAGGCGCCGCCGCACAAAGTGCTGGTGATCGGTCTGGACGGTGCGACCTTCGATTTGATCAAGCCGTGGGCTGCGGCGGGGTATCTGCCGACCTTGCACCGACTCCTGCAGGAGGGCGCACACGGCACACTGCAAAGCACGGTCCCGCCCATGACCGGCCCGGCATGGACCACCTTTGCCACCGGCGTCAACCCCGGCAAGCACCGACTCTATGACTGGATTGCGCGGGACGAAGGCAGCTATGCCTTTTCACCGGTGACCGCGCTGGACTGCGCGGCGCCGACGCTCTATACGCTGTTGAGCCAGGCCGGACGCCGCGTCTGCGCGCTCAACGTGCCCATGACCTACCCGCCCACACCTGTCAACGGTGTGATGGTCTCCGGCTTGCCCGCGCCCAGCACCAACGTGACCATCACCTATCCCACCGGGCTGTATCAAGAGATTCTCGACGCGGTGGGCGATTACATCCTCTACCCCGACCCTGGTCAGGCGTACTCCGACGCGGGGGTGGATGCCTTCCTGGCACGGCTCTATCGCACCACCGATCTGCGCGTGCAGACGCTGGATTATCTGCGCGGGCGCGAGGCGTGGGACTTTGCCATGGTGGTCTTCAACGGCACGGACACCATCTCCCACGCCATGTGGAAATACATGGACCAGTTCCATCCCCTGCATGACCCGACCAAAGCCGCCAAGTACGGCAACGCCATCCGCGACTACTATCGCTATCTGGACAATAAGCTGGCGCGCGTGGTGGACGAACTGGACGACGGCACGACGCTGGTGGTGATGTCCGACCACGGCTTCGGGCCGTTCCACAAATTTATCCACGTCAACAACTGGCTGTTGCAAGAGGGGTTTATGTCTGTGCAGCGCGACCCGGTGACTGCGCTCAAGCATGGCCTGTTCCGCCGCGGCTTCACGCCTATGGGCGTCTACGACATGCTCATGCGCTTGGGTCTGGGCGCGCTCAAGCGCGAGGTGGTGCGCGGGCAAGGACAGGGCTTGCTCAAGACGCTCTTCCTCTCTTTTGGCGACATAGACTGGTCGCGCACGCAGGCTTATTCGCTGGGCAATGTGGGGCAGATTTACCTCAACGTGGCGGGCCGCGAGCCGCAGGGCTGTGTGCAGCCGGGCGCGCACTATGAGCAGGTGCGCAGCGCGCTTATCGAGCGGCTGGGGACGCTGCGCGACCCGCAAACGGGCGAGACGGTGGTGGAGAGTATTTATCGCCGCGAGGAGCTTTACCACGGCGAGTACTTGGAGAAAGCGCCCGACATCGTCTTTTTGCCGCGGCGGCTGGAGTATTTCGGCTTCGGCGAGTATGAGTTCGGCAGCCGTGAGATTATCGAACCCATGCGCCGGGGCATCTCCGGGACCCATCGCATGAACGGGATTTTTATGGCCTATGGCGCGGCGGTGCAGCCGGGCGCAGTGGTGGAGGGGGCCGGGTTGGTAGACTTGGCGCCGACCATCCTGCATCTCATGGGCGAGCCGGTTCCTGAGCACATGGACGGGCGCGTGCTGCACGAGGCGTTGGCGACGGCGGGCCGACCCACGCGGCGCAGCCCACGCGCGACCGGCGGGCATGGGGACGACAACAGAGGGCCGAGAGGCGAACTGCTCAGCGCGGAGGACAAGAAGGTCCTGACGGATCGGCTCCGCAGCCTGGGCTATGTGGGTTAGGCTATGAATGCCGCGCCGCGCCATGTGTTTACCGTGGACCTGGAGGAGTGGTTCCAGGGCTTGACCTCCACCAACCGCGACGTGGCCCGTTGGCCCTTGCTGGAAAGCCGCGTGGTGGCGGCGACACGGCAGTTGCTGGGCATCCTGGCGAGCCGTCGCGTGACCGCCACCTTTTTTGTGCTGGGCCATGTGGCGGACCATCACCCGGCGCTCATCGAGGAGATCGCTGCGGCGGGGCATGAGTTGGGCATTCATGGTTATTTCCATCGCTTTGTCAACCGCATGACGCCTGCTGAGTTCGACGCCGAGTTGGCGCGCAGTCTGGAGGCGCTGGAACGCATCACGGGCGAACTCCCGGCGGGCCATCGTGCGCCCTATTTTTCCATCAACGCGTCGACGCCGTGGGCCTTCGACTGTCTGGCGCGCGCCGGGTTGCGCTACGATTCCAGCATCTTTCCCGTGCGTTCGTTGCTCTATGGCGACCCCACCGCGCCGCGGCTGCCCTATCGTGTGCCCGGTCATGATCTGTGGGAGGTGCCCGCGACGACGCTGCGCTGGGGTGGGCAGAATTGGCCCGTGGGGGGCGGCTTCTATCTGCGCATCTTGCCCTATGCTGTGACGCGCTGGGCCTTGCGCCGCTTGCAAGCCGCGGGGGAGCCGATTGTGGTCTATCATCACCCGTGGGAACTGGACACGGGGCAACGCTACGACGCGGTGACGGCACGCGAACGTGTGACCCACTACGCGGGGCGGCGCGGGTTGGCGGATAAATTGCAGCGCCTGTTGCGCGACTTTACCTTTGGGCCGATGCGCGACCTGGTGGCGGCACAGGCCCCGGTCGTCGCGGCGGCGCGTTGACGGAGCGTTTGCCGATGGAGATTCGCGAGTTGGCGCGCGAAGACTGGGCTGCATGGGACGCCTTTGTGCGTGCGAGCGCGGACGGCTTGCCCCAACACCTGGCGGCATGGCAGCAGGTCTTGCAGCGCACCTATGGCTATGCCACCCACTATCTGGCGGCTTGGGAGGGCGGGCGCATCACCGGGGTCGCGCCGCTCTTTTGGATTGACAGCCCTCTCCTGGGGCGGACGTTGACGACGTTGCCGGGTGGGCTGTGTGCCGAGGATGCGCGGGCTGCCGCGGCGCTGATCGCAGCGGGGCAAGAGGCCGCGGCGGGGCGCCGCGCCAAGCGGTTCACTTTGCATGACAGCCGTCGGGAATGGCCCGGCATGGGCCGGACGACCTGCGACCACGAACACTGGCTGGTGGATGTGAGCCGGGGGCAGGACGCGACCTGGGCCGCGCTGGACCGCAACATCCGCCGCCAGGTGCGCATGGCGGAGCGCAACGGCTTGACCGCTGAGGTAGATCGCAGCGGCGCACGGCTGGACGAGTTCTATGCGGTACTGAGCCGGTTCACCCACCAGGCGGGCACGCCGATCTTTGCGCGCCGCTTTTTGGCTGAGGTGATCGAGGCCTTCCCTGACGGCTTTAACATTGTGCTGGTCTATCATGGCGGGCAAGCCATCGGCGGCTATTTCCAACTGGAGTTGGGGCGCACAAACTTTGGTGTGTGGGGTGCAACATTGCACGAATTCTTGGAATTGCGCCCGGTTTATCTGGCCTACTGGACCATTTTGGCCGACAGCGCCGCACGCGGCTTTGCCACGCTGGACATGGGGCGTAGCCCTAGCGGCTCTTCAGCGTCATCGTATAAAGGACAGTGGGCGACCGCGCGCGCGCCGGTCTATCAGCAAAGCTGGTCTCCACGCGGGGAAGTGACCACCGGCGTAGCCCGCCAAGTCCAGGCCGACGCCAAGTTGCAGCTGGTGCGCCGCTGGTGGACGCGTTTGCCACTGGGGGTGGCGCAAGTCGCCGGCCCGCTCTTGCGCCGGCACATTCCTTTTGCCTAAGACTACCTGCCGCGCATAAGGCAGGGTGGATGGACTGGAGCTTCCCATGGGGAAGCCGAGAGGAACGAGCGTGAATCTGAGACGTAGGCTGCCCGGCAGCCCAGCCGGTCGAATCGGGACGACGAGCGCCGCGCCGGCGCTTGCGGCGCGTAGCGCGCAGGCCCCGCTTCCCTGGCATTTGATTTTCTGCGCGGGCTTGATCGCGCTGTGGGCGTTGACCCTGGCAGGGCTGCCCGCAGGGTGGCTGCCCTTGCACGCGGCGAGTTGGACCGCGTTTCTGGCGCTGGTGATTGCGCCCGGCTATCTATTGACCGACCTGGCTGCTACGGTGCGCGGGCGTGGCAAACGCCGCGGGCCGGACTTGGACGTGGTGGAGCGGTTGGCGCTGAGCTTGCCGCTGGGCGTGGCCCTCTTGGCCTTGCCCGGTATTCCTGCGCTGCTCCTGCACTGGACGGTTGATCAACTGGCGGTGGCGTGGGCTGCGCTCTCCGGCGCGGTGGTGGTCGTGTGGATGGGTCATGCGCTGCTGCAACTGGTGCGCGGTGAGGCGCCCTGGGAGGACGAAGTGGGCTGGCGCCGCGAGG
>CAKZVN010000051.1 GCA_937922105.1 uncultured Litorilinea sp. | reverse complement strand
CGCCGCTGGACCCGGAGCTGGCTTCGGCGATTGTCTGGTTCGATGCCTATGTGACCAATGTGGACCGCACCCCGCGCAACGTCAATATGCTGATCTGGCAAAACGACCTGTGGCTGATTGATCACGGCGCGGCGCTCTATTTCCACCACGATTGGCTCAACTATCAAGAGCGCGCCAAGTCCCCCTTTAGCCTCATCAAGCAACATTCGCTGCTCAAGCTGGCGGGCGACCTGCCCGGCGCCAACCGGCGGCTGGCGCCACGTCTTCCCGTCGAGCGGCTGGCTGCCATTGTCAATCTGATCCCGGAGGAGTGGCTGCTGGGGGAGGGACGCTTTGCCGGGCCGGATGAGCACCGTCGCGCGTATGTGGAATATCTGACCAGCCGCTTGGCGGCTGCGCCCGTCTTTGTGCAGGAGGCTGTCCATGCCCGGACTCAGCTCCTATGACTACGCCTTTATCCGCGTGACGCCGCGCCTGGACCGGGGCGAGTTCGTCAACGCCGGGGTGATCCTCTTCTGCCGCACCCGGCGTTTCTTGGGCGCGCGTATTGCGTTGGACGAGGAGCGGCTGCGCCGGCTGGCGCCGGACCTGGACCTTGACACCGTGCGCGCCCATCTGGCGCTCATTCCGCGCATCTGCGCCGGGGAAGGGCCGATTGGATGTCTGGGCCAAGCAGAGAGTTTTCATTGGCTGGTTGCGCCTCATAACACGGTGGTGCACACCTCTCCGGTGCACTCCGGGCTATGCCACGACCCGGAGGCCGCGTTGGATGCGTTGTTGGCGACGCTGGGGCAGCCGGCGCTCTCAACGCCGGGATGATTCCACCTGACTCACACGTAGGCGATCGCCGATCTCGGTCCCGCCGGCGGCGAGTGTCCCCGCAGGCAGTTCGATGACATAGCGCGCCTGCGCGTAGATGCGCCCCACTGACCACGGGCGCATGGCATGGTCCAGCCCGATTACACGGTCGTCCCGGTCCACGTACAGCACGTCAATCGGGATGGACATGAACATGCAATGGACGCCGTTGCACGGGCGAATGAGCAGTCCGTCACCGGGCGCAAGCTCCTTCACGCCGATGAGACCCTTGAGCCGTGTCCACGGGTTGTCGGCGACCCGTCCGCGTTGCACCAAGACGATACCCCGCGTGACATTTTCCACCCGGATCATGGTGTAGCCTCGTCCGTCCCTGTTCTGTCTTTGTCCCTATTCGGACTGCTAGGTGATTCGGACTGCTAGGTGGTCTGTTCGCCAAGTAGCCGTCATTCTGAGGAGCGCAGCGACGAAGAATCCCGGTACGATCGCCAGAGGGGGATGCTTCCCTTTGCTACGCTCAGGACGGGCAGCTGCGCTCAGCATGACCATCTTCGACACTTGGCGATCGGACCACTAAGGGGAGGGGGTGTGCAGACCCCCTGCAGACCCCCTGCGTACCCCCTAGAAAAACGGCCTGCCCCACAGCCACCAAAACGTGCCCATCGCGCCCAATGCCAAATAGGGCGCGTAAGCCATGGTGGCGCGCCGCCCGGCACGACGCACGACCAACAGATAGAGGGCCGCCAACCCGCCCAGCACAATTCCACTCGCCAGGGCGGGGATCACTCCGCTCCAGCCGGTCATCAGGCCGATGACGCCCGCCAACTTCACATCCCCTGCGCCCATGCGCCCGCGCCCGATCAAAAAGACCGCGAGGAAAAAGGCAAATCCCGCCGCGCCCCCTAACAACGCTTCTCTTATGCCGGGCATGCCGGGCAGCAGGCTACCCAGCAGCGCGACAACCGCAGCCGGCGCCAGCATAATATTGAGCACACGGCGATGCTCCAGATCAATGACCAGGATCGCCGCCATCAGTGCCACGTAGAGGGTAACCAGGGCAACGACCCACCACGGCTGTCCCGCCAATCGCCAGAAGGTGACGCTCCCCGCCAGCGCGGTCCCGGTCTGCAAGGCCCAGGCGCGCAGTTGGCGCGGCGCGCCCGTTGTGGTATGGGCGATGGAGGTGGGAACGACCAGCCGCCGGGGCAGACCGCTATGCCACGGCACGGGGCGCGCCGGGTAGGCGGGCAGATGGTCCGCGGCCCAGTTGCCTAGCCCGCCCAATAGCCAGCCGATGCCCGCGCCGCCCAGGACAATTCCCACCAGGTGTAATGCGTCCATCTCGCTGCGTGCTCAGGGAGTCGGGGTCGGGGTGGGTAAGGGCAGCGCCGCAGGCGTAGCCGCTAAGCAGGGCTGCAACTCAACGATGCGCGCCAGGGCTGGTGAACTGTCGGTGATGGGCAGCGCCAGCGCGCTGTTGTAGCGGTCCAGCGCAGCGGCGCACTCACCCGCCTCGCGGAAACGGTCGCCGCTGGCGAGGGTTACATCGTGCAGCGCGGCAACCAGCGCGCCCCTGAGGTAGTCGGGGCGCTCGTCGAAGAGGGTGCGCCAGCGGGTCAGCGCCAACTCCACATCACCTGCCGCGGCGAAGTCCTCCCCCTCCAGAAACAGTCGCGCCCAGCGCCGCTCGTCCACAGCGGTTTGGTTGGCAGGGTCCAGGTTGAGGGCTTGGTCTAGCAGAGCCAACGCTTCGGGCACACGCTCCGGCTGGGGCGGGTCGGCAGCCAGAATGGCCTGTGCCAGCGCCACGTAGGCTTTGACCAGCAGATTGGCGACTTCCTCGTGACGATAGGCCGGCTCCAAGACGCGCGCTTGCTCCAATCGCTCGACCACCAGTTGGTCCAAGCCCAGCGCATGGAGATCGGCGGATTCGTCCAGCCAGATGTCAATGGTCTGGCGGCGCTCCAGCCGCGCCAACCGGCGGGCGGCGTCGGCAAAGCCGGGGTCTTGCGCCACGATGGCTTGGAGGAGTTCCAGGGCTGTCGCCAAGTCACCGTTTGACTCGGCTTGCAGGGCCAGTTCATAGCGCCCGCGTAAGTCACGCGCGGCTGCTACTGCCGCCAGCCCTGCCTGCGCGTCCGTATCGGTGGGGCGGCGCGTTGCCAGCGCGGCGAAAAAGGCTTCGGCCTCGTCGTAGCGTCCTTCGGCGATTAAACGGTAGCCGGCATCTGCCTGCGTAGCGCCGTTGGGCGTTGCCACCCCGCGCAGGAGCGCGGGGAGTCCCTGCGCCACGCCGAATCCTGCGCCGCCTAGGCCGATCACGAGCGTCAAGAGAAGCGCCAGACGCCTTGCCCAGACGTGCCACGGCGTCGCAAAGCGGCGGGGGCGCACGTCCCCGCGCGCGTCCAACTCGGCGCGCAGCCGGGTCAACGCAGCCATGTGTGCGACGGTGGTATCGTCGGGGTAGCGTTGTTGTAACAACTCCAGCAGCATCTGGGCGCGCGCCCAATCGCCCAATTGCACAAAACGTTGGGCTGCCTCATAGTCGGCATCGCCGGCAAAGACCGGTAAGGAGACTGCGCGCATGGCGTCGGGCCTCAGGCGCCCCACAAGCGGGCGAATAGACGCGCCGGGCCGCGGCGCAGCGGTTGCACCGGCTGCACGACCCCGCCCACCATCTCCTCCACCAGGGCGCGAGACAACTCGGCTACGCTGTGGCTGAGCGCGGCCTGGGGATGGCTGAGCACCAGCGGCACGCCCCGGTTCAGGCTGCGCGTGACCGCTGCGGGGTCGTCGGGCAGGACATGGCGTACGCGCAACCGCAGCCGCTCCTCGATGTCCACCAGCGCAGGAGCGCCGCGCAGCCCGGCGCGGTTCAAGACTATGCGGACGCTATCCGGCGCGGCATCGCGCGCGGTGAGTTGCTCCAGCCAAACCTGCGCGCGGTGCAATGCGGGAAGTTCCGGCACGGTTACCACCAGCACGCGGTCTGCGACCTCCAAAAGGGCAGCGGCAAAGGGATGAGCGATGACGCCCAGGTCCAACACGGACCACGCGAAGCGCCGGCGCAGCGCGCTGACAAGGCGATGGGCTTGGGCCGCGGAGGGGGGGGCTTCCAGTGCGGCACGCGTCGGAGCCGGCAAGATGTGAATGCCGGTGGCGTGGGGGACACCCCACGGCAGCGAGGTGCTCTCCTCGCTGAGCGGGTCCGTCGCGTCCAGCGCGTCCAATGTCGCTTGCCAAGTCGGGCCTTCCCACACATTGAGCGTGGCGCCGAGGGTGGGCGCGGCGCAATCTGCCTCCAACAACAGGAGCGTGCCGCCGGTTTGCTGGTGTAACTCCACCGCCAGGTTGGCGGCAAGGGTGGTACAGCCCACACCGCCCTTCGCGCCGAGCACAGCGATGACATGCCCGTTGGTTGCCACCGGTGTCGGGGATGGGGGAGGGGATGGCGCGGGTGTAGGGGCTGGTGTCACAGGGGGCAATTCTGCCAATTTGGCCTGCAAATCCGCCAATTGCACCGGCTTGGTCAACAGCCCGCGCGCGCCCGCGGCAAGCGACTGGCGCGCCTCCACCGGGTCATGCGCCTCCACCAGAGCCAAGAGCAGGGTTTGGGGCAACTCCTGAGCTAGGCGGCGCAATAGGCTCACCGGGTCGTCGTGGAGCAGGTCGTTGTCTACTAACACCAACGCAGGCGCCAGTTCATGGGCGGTGGCAGCGGCTTGCGCGGCCTGGCGTACCCAGGTCAAGCGGGCGTGCGGCAAGGCTTCCCGGAGCAGTGACTCCAGTTCGGTACGGATGCGCTCTTGCTCGGCAACCAGCAGGACGGGGACAGGGTGGGCCGCGTCGGGCTGGGGCAACGCGTTGGACAAGGCTTCCTCCTGAGATGCAGGGGGTGTGGGCGTGCAGTCCCGGACCGGGTCGCGCAGCGACGGCGCGCCTGTCCTCACCGGCATACGTTGCGGTAGTGGTAGCATACCTTGACCTGGTGGGAAACGCAACGCCACGCGCCGGGCGGTACAGCGCCGACTACGTCATTTGTCGCAGTTTGTCGTAGCCCAAGTCGGCAGGCAGCGCTATGGCGTTTGCCTGATGTCAAATGGCGCGCGTTGGGGTAGACTTAGGGCGGCAACGGTACGGCTCGTCTATCGAGTGAAGACCAGGCAACAAGGAGCAGGCACGTGGAATCGGTCCATCCGCTGGCTTTGATGACGGCGCTGCTGGGTGTGACAATTTGGCATGAACTCGGGCATATCGCAGCGGCGCGCTTGTTGCGGGTTCCTGTCCGGCATATTTCACTGGGTCTGGGACCGGTGCTGTGGCGCCAACCGTTGGCGAGGGATACCGATCTCGTGTTGCGGGCGCTGCCGTTGGGAATGTCGGTTGCGGTTCCGGCACGCCAAGGCGGCGCTGTTGTACGCCCCCTGAGCCATGACCTGTGGATGGCGGCGGGCGGCCCGCTGGCGAGTTTTGTGTTGACTGCGCTGTTGTTTGCGCTGGCGCGCTGGGGCGGTCTGGGCGCGGATTGGGGTCTTGCCCTGGTCGGAATCGGCTTGCTCTCCGCTGCGGTGGCGCTGCTCAACTTGTTGCCGCTACCTGGACTGGACGGTGGGCATTTGCTGGGGCTGGCGTTGGTACGCAGCGGGCTTTGTCGGCGCGACGACCTCTACCGTTGGATGGCGCGCTGCGGGCGCTACGGGGTGGTGCTGGCGCTGGTTGTGCCGACGGTGTTGCTGTGGTGGCGTCTATAGGGGCGCTGATCCGTGGGGTAGTCACTGCGCCGCGGGTGTGGAAACGTGGCGCAGCGTAGTCGGGTTCATGGGATTGGCGATTTACCTCCAACCAAGACGAAGGCGAGTTTAGTCCTCTCCCAACCCGACCGGGCTGCTGTCAAAGATGATGGCAGCCCGGTTCGCGTTGCGCGCGCAAAATGTGCACAGCAGAGTGCTGTGGTCAGCAAACGGTGGGGGAGACATCGTTCAACCGACAACCATCGCCGCTACGGCCCTCCAGATGGTGATGAGGGTTGGCCCCATTCCGCTGAGAATCAGGGCAACACCGAGCGATGCGACGATGGCGATCAGTGCGTATTCGATGAGTTCTTTGCCTTCATCGCGCTGCATGGACTTCACCGGCCCCCCCAACTGCTTGCCCCGCATCCAGGTAAAAGGCGGGACAATCCTTCACAGACCGCAGGAACCGATAGCCGGAGCTGCTGCGATGTAGTAGCTTGTTTCCGGTAACGTTGACCTGGAAGAAGCGCGGCCCGTGCTTCAATATGGTTCAATGTGAGCCACGCTTCTACAATAAACCCGTTCGTATTAGTCTGTCAACGGGGTTTTCTTACAGAACGCTGTCAATCGTAAAAATACACCGGAAGTGCCGGGGTTTTGACAGAAAACAGCGGGGGGATCTGTTGGGTTCCCCCGCTGTCGGACAAAAATCGTCTGTTTCCTGTCAAAACCGCTGCTGGTCGTGTCGGTAGGGCGAGCCGGCTAGGCGACCGTCTGCCCCGCCATTTCTTCCAAGACTGTTACCAGCGCAGCGTGGTCCAACTCGCTGTCGCCCTGCGCCATGAGCACGCCAAAAAGCTGTTGCACCAGAGCCGCAGCGGGTAACGGCGCACCATAGGCGCGCCCCGTCTCCAGCGCGATGTTGAGGTCCTTGACCTGGAGCCGTGTACGGAAGCCGGGTGTGAAGTCGCGCGCCAAAATGCGCGCGCCGTGGATTTCCAGGACACGGCTATAGGCCGCGCCGCCCAACAGCGCCTCGCGCACCTTGACCGGGTCCACGCCTGCCTTCGCTGCCAGCACCAACGCCTCGGCGACCGCCTCGATGGTCACGGCAATGATGACTTGGTTGCAGGCCTTGGCGACCTGTCCCGCGCCTGAGTCCCCGATGTGGAGAATGGTCTTGCCCATGGTCGCCAGCACTGGGCGGACTTGTTCCAGCGCGCCTGCGTCACCGCCTACCATGATGGAGAGCGTGCCTTGCTGGGCGCCTACTTGACCACCCGACACCGGCGCGTCCAGGAGGATTGCGCCGCGCGCCGCAGCCGCCGCAGCCAAGCGCCGCGCCACGACCGGCGCAATGCTGCTCATATCCACAATGATTTGACCCGGTCGCGTGCCCGCGAAGACGCCTTGTTCACCTTCCAGCGCAGCCTCCACGTCGGGCGAGTCGGGTAGGCAAAGCAGGACCACATCTACAGCGCGGGCCAACTCCGCCGGCGACGCGGCTATTGTCGCTCCCACCGCCGCCAGTTCCTGCATGGCTGCGGGGACAAGGTCATAGACCACCACGGGGTAGCCGCCGCGCAGGACATTGCGCGCCATCGGCCTGCCCATAATGCCCAGCCCGATAAACCCGACCGGCGTGTCTGCCGGGGGAGATGTGCTCATGCTGCGTCTCCTGCCCTAATTGAGCGGTTGCATGGTGTCGAAGTTGGTAATGTCCAGCCCTTCCAACTCGGCGATGGGTACCACATTAAAGGTCAGCACCTTGCAGCCTTCTTCCAGATGGCCCCCGAACGCGATCTTGTCGTCGGAGAAGATGATGTGGCAGTGGACGCGACCGTCGAAGATGAAGCCGGTCATGGTGGCGATGTCGAACGCCCCTTCGCCTTTGGGGTACAGCTCGTCGGGCGGTAAATCTGGGCTGGAGACTACATGGAAGTGATAGCTGGTCACCGAGCCAATGGCGCCCAAGATGACGCCGTGGCGGATATCCAGCTTGGCGACCGCGGCGCGCAAGGAGGGCAGAATGTCGTCACCAGGATTGAGGTGGATGACATGAATGCGCTTGATCGTGCCTGATTCGATACGCATGGCGCGTTCCTTTCAGCGAGTAGAGGGTGGCTTGTACACTTCCTATGATACCAGGCGATGGCGTCCCGCCGCGAATGGGCGACATGGGGCGCGCCCCCGGCACAACGCTGCACGGCGGTTATGCATCCTGGCGCTGCGCCTGGTAGACTAGGATGTAACGAATCCACCGCGGAAACGACCATCATGAAGCGTGCATCCATACCCATAACTCGACTGAATCACATACGCCGTCTGCGCCCCCTGACGGTGAGCTTGGGGGTGTTGTTCCTCTTGGTTGCGGGGAGCCGGCGCGTCCACGCACATCGTCCCATGCCCGGCAACCCCGGTGGCGTGGTGGAGTTGCCCGATGCCGAGTTGTCGTATGCCTTTTACCAGGAGTTGACCCGGCCCGACCAGGTGGACTATTACCGCGTGACGGTGCAGCCCGGCGCGCGCATCCAGGCCTCCATCAACATTCCACACCTGCCCGAGTTGGCGGACTATGGCGTGAGTTTGGCGTTGGTAGGGCCGGACCTGCCTGACCTGGACCCCGCGCAGTTGCCTGCGTCCGCATTGTCGCGCCTGGGCGATGCCGCAGCGCACGGGCTGGTTTTGCCCAGCCGGGTGAGCGACGGCTTCTATGAGCCGTTTACCCAAACGCGCTATTACGGGCGCCAACGCTTGAACACCCTCGCGCCCGCGGGCGGGACTTATACGCTGCTGGTCTGGCACCCCCAGGGTCTGCCGGGCAAGTATGTCTTTTCCACCGGCTACCGCGAGCGCTTCGGCCCCGCGGACCTTGTGCGCTTTCCCGGCTGGTGGGTGAATGTACACCGTTATTATGGTGATGCGCCGCGCAACACGCTCGCCGCGTATTGGGCCGGCACCAGCGCGCTGGTGACCATGATCGCGCGGCTGCTTACCGGCAAGCATTAGGCCGCGCCCGAGCGCGCTTGCGGTCTGTTCTTGTTTTGCAATCCGATTCTCCCCGGTGCTCACGCCGGGCACACACCCAGGAGCGCGTCATGCAGATTCAACAACAACCCTACGGCGCGGTGCGCGCCGGTTCCTATGCCGATCTCTTTACCCTGAGCAATGACCAGGGCGTGCGCGTGGTGCTCACCAA
>CAKZVN010000050.1 GCA_937922105.1 uncultured Litorilinea sp. | reverse complement strand
TCGAGGCCGAGTTGCGCGAGTCCATTGACATCGCGGCCGCGCACGGCATTCCCGGTCTGATCTGCTTCAGCGGCAACCGCCAGCCGCATCAAAGCGAGATCGAAGCCATCACGGCAGTGGCGGACGGCTTGGCGCGCATCGCGCCCTATGCCGAGGAGAAGGGCGTGAATCTGAATCTGGAACTGCTCAACTCCAAGATTGACCACCCCGGCTACCAGTGTGACCATACGGCGTGGGGCGTGGCGGTGTGCGAGCGGGTCAACAGCCCGCGCGTCAAGTTGCTTTACGACATCTATCACATGCAGATCATGGAAGGTGACCTGATTCGCAACATCCGCGAGAATATCCGCTGGATCGGTCACTTCCATACTGCGGGCGTGCCGGGCCGCAACGACCTGGACGACACCCAGGAGATCAACTACCGCGGGGTCTGTCGCGCCATTGCCGCGACGGGCTACGACCTGTACGTCGGTCATGAGTACCGTCCGAAGGGCGATCCGTTGGCCTCGTTGGCGGCGGCTTTTGCCGTCTGTGACCAGGAGGCCTGACGCGCTAGAGGGCACCCACGCGTGACGCCGGGCAGTCACGCGCAGATCACCGGCGCGCGAGGCGGCGCGCCCATAGACTGAAAGAACCGAAAGAGAGGCAAGCATGAAACGCGCCATGATTACGTGGGGCGGGTGGCTCGGACACGAGCCGCAGACCTGCGCCGAAATCTTCGCCGCGGTCTTGCGCGGGGAAGGCTATGCGGTGGAGATTTACGACACGCTGGACATCTATCTCAATGCGGAGAAGATGGCGAGCTATGACCTGATCACGCCCATCTGGACCATGAGCACCATCACCAAGGAGCAGGAACAGGGGCTGCTCTCTACCATCAAGGCTGGGACCGGTCTGGCGGGATGGCACGGCGGAATGGCTGATTCGTTCCGCAACAATGTGGAGTACCAGTGGATGGTGGGCGGGCAATGGGTCGCGCATCCGGGCAACATCATTGACTACGAAGTCAACATCGTCCGCCACGACGACCCCATCACCGCAGGCTTGCAGGATTTCAAGATGCATTCCGAGCAGTATTACATGCATGTGGACCCGTCCAATGAGGTGTTGGCGACGACGACCTTTGACGGGACCTATGCACCGTGGATTGCCGGGACGGTGATGCCGGTGGTCTGGAAGCGGCGGTGGGGCCAAGGCAAGGTCTTTTACTGTTCGCTGGGCCATGTCGCCAAAGATTTCGACGTGCCGGAGGCGAAGGAGATTGTACGCCGTGGCATGTTGTGGGCGACACGTTGAACGCTGTGCGGCGTGACCCTGTCTGTGCCTTCCTCAACCTGGGGAAGAAATCACGCGTGTGTGGATCGTGTTTGTCCTAGAGGAGACGTTGGTGATGACAACAAGTGATGCGACGCGGCTGGCGATTGACGGCGGCGCGCCCAGCAAACAGCGCCCCGACCCCCCCATGTACCCCGGCGGGATGGCGGTCAACGAGGAGGAAGAGGCCGCGGTGCTGGAGGTGCTGCGTTCCAAGCGGCTCTTCCGCTATTATGGGCCGGGCGACGCACCCTCTAAGGTGGCGGAGCTGGAGGCTGCCTTTGCCGCCAAGAAGGGCACGGCCTATGCCCTGGGCGTCACATCGGGGACAGCTGCGCTTATCTGTGGTCTGCAAGGCGTGGGCGTAGGACCCGGCGACGAGGTGATCGTCCCGGCTTATACGTGGATTGCGTCGGCGACTGCGGTTTTGGCGGTGGGCGCGGTGCCGGTGATCGCGGAGGTAGACGAGTCGCTTCTGTTGGACCCGGTGGACCTGGAAGCCAAGATCACGCCCTATACCAAAGCGGTGATCGTGGTGCATATGCGCGGCGCGCCTTGCGACATGGAGCGCATTCTGGCGGTGACCCGGCGGCATGGGCTGAAGGTGGTGGAGGATTGCGCCCAAGCCAATGGCGCGACCTATCGCGGGCAAGAGGTGGGCAGCTTCGGCGACGCCGGCTGTTTCAGCCTGCAATTCAACAAGATCATCACCACCGGCGAGGGCGGTATGGTGGTGGCGCACGACCGTGAGGTCTGGGCGCGCGCAGCCATGTACCATGACGCGGGCGCAATCAGCAAGCAGCACCGCATGGACGAACTGATCTGGGGCGTCAACTTCCGCATGCCGGAGGTGCTGGCGGCAATTGGGTTGGTGCAGCTGCGCAAGCTCGACGGGTTGCTGGAAGCCATGCGCACGCGGCAACGCATGATCGAGGCCGGTTTGGCTGATGTGATGGCGCGCAAGGGCTTGCAGTGGCGCGCCAAGAACGATCCGGTGGGCGATACGGCGATCGCCGCGGTCTTCTTTATGCCCGACAAAGAGGGCGCCGCGCGGGTATGCCGGGCGCTGCGCGCCGAGAATATCGGCGCAAGCCGCCTCTATGAGCGCGAGGTGATTGATTTCCACGTCTATGCCCACTGGGTGCCGGTGCTGGAGAAGCGCAGCTGGGGCGGGCGCGGCAGCCCGTGGACATGGGCGCAGCGGCCCATCGAGTATGATCACGACATGTGTCCGCGCAGCCTGGATTTGCTGGGCCGCGCCGTGCATCTGAACGTCAGCCCTCTGCTCAGCAACGAGGATGTGGAGGAGACCATCGAGGGGCTGAACAAGGTGCTCAACGCGCTGGCATAGGGAACAACCGGGGGTGATGGTGGAGCGACCCATTCCCAACTCGTACTGGGTGGGGCCGGGGCGGCTGCTGGCAGGCGAATACCCGCGCGACTACGCGGACGACACGTCCCAAGCCAAGCTCGACGCGTTGGTGGCGGCGGGCGTGCGGGTATTCCTTGACTTGACCACCGATGCGGACGGGCTAACACCGTATGCCCCGCTTTTGGCGCGCTATCCGGGGGTGGTGCATGAGCGCTACCCCATCCCGGATGTCTCGACGCCGCGCAGCCCCGAGCAGACGCGGGCGATTCTGGACGCGATTGACGGTCATCTCGCCGCGGGCCGTGGGGTCTATGTACACTGTTGGGGTGGGGTGGGGCGCACCGGGGTGATCGTGGGCTGTTGGCTGGCACGCCACGGTTATCCGGGGGAGGCTGCACTGGCGCAACTGCGCCGGTTGTGGCAAGCATGCGCCAAGTCGGCGCGGCGCGAGTCCCCCGAAACCCCGGAGCAGGTGCGCTATGTGGTTACCTGGCACGAAGAGTGACGACTGCCGCGCAAGTTGTTTCGATTGACCTTCGGATTCTTTTTTGTCCTGATCCACGCATGAGATGCACATTGAAGGAGAGACGCTGCCATGCGCGCTGCAAGCGAATACCGCTATAACCGGCTGACGTGGGCCGAGATGAACGATGCCATTGCCATGCAGAAGGTGGTCATCCTGCCCACCGGCTCCACCGAGCAGCACGGTCGCCACTTGCCGTTGGATGTGGATGTGTTCCTGGCTGAGTCGGTCTGTCTGGAGGCGGGCCGCCGCGCGCCGGAGAAGATTCTCGTCCTGCCGCCCATCGCCTATGGCTTGAATCTGCACCACATTGATTTTCCTGGCACGATTCACATCGAGCCGGAGGTCTTTATCGCGTTTTGCTTGAACATCACCAAGAGTGTGGCCTATCACGGTTTTCGCAAAATCTTGTTGGTCAATGGGCACGGGTCGAACACGCCGTTGATTGACCTGGTGGCGCGACGCACCACGCTGGAGACGGATTCCATCTGCGGCGCGCTGGGCTATTTTCCGCTGGCGATGGAAGCGTTCAACCGGATCAAGGATACTCCGGTCATGGCCCACGCCGACGAGTTCGAGACATCGCTCTATCTGCATTTGGCCCCGGAGCGGGTGCAGATGGACAAGGCGGGCGCGGGCGACGATGTGGTGGGCAAGTTCGTCAGTTCGGACTCGGTCTATACCAACCCGGTGCGCTTCAACGACTACTGGGGCCGCTGGACCAATCTGGGCGTCCACGGCGACGCGCGCACCGCGACCGCGGAAAAGGGCAAGGTGATCTTCGAGGCCGCGGTCAACGGCCTGATTGAGGTGGTGACCGAGTGGCAGCAATGGCCGATTGCCGAGCGCATGGACCAGCACACCGGCCCGGTGCAAAAGCACATCCGCTGGTAGGAGACGTGCCATGAGCGAATTGGCGTTATTTGGCGGCGCGCCGGTGCGCAGCAAGCCCTGGCCGCGCTGGCCCCAGTGGGGCGAGGAGGAGGCCGCGCAGTTGCAGCGGGTGTTGGCGTCCGGCGAGTGGGGCGGCTTCAACGATTTGGTGGGCGAGTTCGAGGCGGCGTGGGCCAAGCGCCACCAAGCCAAGCATTGCATCAGCGCGGTCAACGGCACACTGACGCTGGAGGCTGCGCTGCGCGTGATGGGCGTGGGACCGGGCGACGAGGTGATCGTACCGCCCTATACCTTTATTGCCACCGCCAACGCGGTCTGCTTGGTGGGCGCGACGCCGGTTTTTGTGGATGTGGAGCCGGATACCTACAACCTGGATGTGGAGCGTGTAGCCGCGGCGATTACCCCGCGCACGCGCGCGGTGATCCCCGTACATTTCGCCGGGTTGCCGGTGGATATGGACCGCCTGTTGCCGCTGGCGCAGGCCCACGGCCTGGCAGTGATCGAGGACGCTGCCCATGCCCACGGCACGACCTGGCACGGCACGCCCGCGGGCACGTTGGGCCATATCGGTTCGTTCTCGTTGCAACAGAGCAAGAATCTGACCGCAGGCGAGGGCGGTTTGCTCCTCACCAACGACGACGAGTTGGCGGCAAAGCTATGGAGCTTCGCCAACCAGGGGCGCAACCCCGGCGGACTGTGGTATGAGCATCATTTGCTCGGCGCGAATTTGCGCATGACCGGCTGGCAGGCGGGGATTCTGCTGGCGCAACTGACCCGTTTCGACGCGCAGCTGGCGCGACGCCAAGAATCGGCGCGGCGGCTGAACAGCATCTTGGAGGAGATCGACGGGCCGCTGCCCATGCGCTGGGACACGCGCTGTGACAACCACGCGTTCCATCTCTACATGATGCGCTATGACCCAACGCGCTTTGGCGGCCTACCGCGCGATCGCTTTATCGAGGCCCTGCGCGCCGAGGGGATTCCCTGTTCGGGCGGCTATTATCGCCCGCTCTACCACCAGACGCCGTTGGCCCCGCCCGCGAGTCGTGTAGACGAGTGCCCCGTGGCGGAGCAGGCTTGCCGCGAGGCGATCTGGTTGACGCAGAATATTCTCTTGGCTGAGCCGGAGGAGATGGACGACATCGCTGAGGCGATGGTCAAGGTACGTGAACACGTGGACGCGCTGGTGAACTGACTTAGGCGGCAGGGCCGCCGCCTAAGTCGGCGTGGTGCGCACGCGGGGATCGCTAGAACGGGTAGCCGGTTTCGCCCTGTAACCCCTTGATACACGAGATTTCGCCGCAATGGGCAAAGGCGTTGCCCACGAAGAGATTGAGCACAAAGCTGGTGGGCTGTTCGCCCATGCCCCAACTGGAAAGGTCGCGCGGCGCGGCAAGGTCGGCGTCGGTCATGCCCGCCAAGATGGCATCGGTCTGGGCAAAGACTGCGGCGGCATAGGCGTTGAGCGCGAGCAGGTCGACTTGTAGGTCGCGCGCCCAGGCATCCCACGCCCCGCTGGGCGGCGGCGACGAAAGACCACTCTTGTCCGCAAACTCGCCGGTGATCAGTGGGGTCTTGCCGAAGAACATGCCGGCGATCACCAGGTCTTCACCCGTGATGACGTGGGCGTAGTGCGCGGCGATGCAGGCGGCTTTTCCGCCGGGCTGAAAGTGCGCCTGCTCCGTTGAAACCGATTGCATGGTGCCGAGCAGCCAGTCGTGGGCCATCTTGAACTGGCTGCGCATGAGGTCAACTGCGATTTGGGACATGGTTCCTCCTGGATGGGTGGACGTTAGAGACGCTTACCCTGGTGCGTCTAGGCGTGGGTAGTGTACTCGATACGTGTTCAAATTGCCGGTTCAGGAACAAATGTTCCGGTGTCGGGGGGCGCTGTCTAGCCGGTGGAGGTTGCGCTACGCGTGCAAGGGCAATCGCACATTCATCTTCGCAGTCTGCAAGTCCGGCGTGAGGCCATATGGCCCGACCGCTTTCCCTATACGGTGGCGGCGCTCAACACGCTGGATCGGCTGGACTTCACGACGCCGGTCACTTTCCTGGTGGGGGAAAACGGCAGCGGTAAGTCCACCTTTCTGGAGACGCTGGCGTGCGCGGTCGGCTCCATTACGGTGGGGAGCGAGCAAGTGGAGTCGGATCGTTCGTTGGCGGTGTTGCGCGATTTTGCCGGACATGTGCGGCTAACGTGGTCCAAGCGGACGCGGCGCGGCTTTTTTCTGCGCGCCGAGGACTTCTTTGGCTATGCGCGTAAGTTGGAAGCGATAGGCCGCGAATTGGAAGAAGACCTGGATACGGTCACGCGCGACTATGCAACACGCTCATTGCGGGCGCAGGCATACGCACGCAGCGCGTATGCCGGGCAGCTGGGCGCGTTGCAACGCAGTTATGGACGCGGTCTTGAGGCGCGTTCCCACGGCGAGAGCTTTTTGGCGTTGTTTCAGGCGCGGTTTGTGCCCGATGGCCTTTACCTCTTGGATGAGCCGGAAGCGCCGCTGTCGCCGCTGCGCCAGCTTTCGTTCCTGGCGTTGTTGCAGCAGATGGTGAAACAGGGTGCGCAGTTTATCATCGCCACCCACTCGCCCATTTTGTTGGCGTTTCCGGGCGCGACTATTCTGGATTTCGACACGCTGCCGGTGCGCGCGACGTCCTACGATGAGTTGGCGCATGTTCAGCTGACGCGCGAGTTCCTGGCGCACCCTGAGCAATTTCTTCAGCAGCTTTTGACCGACGATGTCTAGCCGGTGCAGGCGTACCGGTCGAGCCTTGCCCATGCTACCTGATGGAGCCTTCCGATGCTGATTCATGATTTGGATACGCCGGCTGTGGTGTGTGATTTGGACAAGTTGGCGCGCAATTTGCGCGACTATGCCGCGCTGACCGCGGCTGCGGGCGTGGCGCTGCGTAGCCATACCAAGTCGCACAAGATTCCTGAGATCGCGCATATGCAGGTGGCGAGCGGTGCAGTGGGCATCTGCTGCCAAAAGGTGGGCGAGGCCGAGGTGATGGTCGCCGCGGGGATCACCGATATCCTCATCCCCTTCAACATTGTGGGTGCGACCAAAGTCGAACGGTTGCTGCGCTTGACCAAGCGCGCCACCATCACCGTGGCGGTGGACTCGGAGACGACCGCGCGTGGACTATCCGAGGGCGCGCAGCAATTCGGTGGCACGGTGCGCACACTGATCGAGCTGGACACGGGGGCCAAGCGCTGTGGGGTGCAGTCGCCCCAGGAAGCCCAGGCGTTGGCGCGCACCCTCGCCGACTTGCCGGGGATTGATTTCCGGGGGCTGATGACCTATCCCAGCCGTGCCGATGCCAAAGCCTTTGTGGACGAGGCCGTCGCGCTGATTCAAGGGGACGGGATTCCGGTGCATCTGGTCAGCGGCGGTGGGACCGGGCTGGAGGAGACCACCGCGGCGTTGGGCTGGGGCGAGCATCGCGCCGGGTCTTATGTATGGGAGCATGTGACGCGTGTCAAGAGCCGCGAGGACTTGAGCGACGAGCGTTGCCCGCTGCGCATCATCACCACGGTGGTGAGCGCGCCCACGCGTGATCGGGTGATTGTGGACGGCGGTATGAAGACCTTTTGCTCCTACCCACCGGTTCCTTACGGCTATTGCGTGGAATACCCGGAGATTTTCTTCACGGGGATGTCCATCGAACACGGGCATGTGGATGTGAGCCGGTCGTCGCACCGTTTCCGGGTAGGCGAGCGGTTGACGTGGATTCCGCTGCACCAGGAGATGGCGCTCAACCTGCACGACGAACTGGTGGGCTATCGCGGCGAGCAGGTGGAGGTCGTTTGGCCCGTGTGGGGGCGCGGCAAGGTGAAATAGAGCAAGGTGAAATAGATCAGACGAAGCGCGGGCGGCGGAAGGGCGGCGGCGCTTGGTCCGGGTCCAGGCCGAGGTCGCGCAAGACCAGGTCGCGGATAGCGACCAACTCGGCTTGCCCCTGGGGCGCGAGGGTCCCCAACAGCAGCGCGGGCAGGTGATTGTCCAGCCATTGCGCGACGAAGTGGGGCGGCACGCCCAGGCGCAAACAGGGCCATAGGATCAGGTCGGCGTGGAGACGGGCGCGGTTGAGCGCGGCGAAGAGCGAGATGGGCTGTTCGTCGAAGGTGCGCCGGTTGACCGCCGCCAAGATTGCACCGTCCAGGTGTGCTTCCACAGTCATGACGGCTTCGATGGCGTGGCGCAGCGCGGCGTTGGGCGGCAAGTCGAGGAGCGGCGGCTCATGGTCGAAGACCGCGTGCGCGCTGGGGCGGCTGAAGACCTTGTAGCCGGCGTGGAAGTCGGGCAGCGCGTCCTGGGTGGTGAGATATTGGAGACGCAGAGGTGCGCCGGTGACCGCGGCATGATAGGTGAGCGCGTCGAACAGAATGCGGTTGGCTAATTCCTCTTGCTCGGCGCGCAGAAAGCCCAGGGGCCGGTGGCGCGAGAGGCGATTGCCCATCACCACCACACGGTCGTTGCCGGTTTGCTCGCGCACATGCTCGGCAGCACGAATGAAGTTGAGTAGGTCGTTGGCGAAGTGATCGCCGTCCTGATCCACCGCGGCGAAGTAAGCAAGCGCGGGGTTTTGCAGCAGGTCGCGCATGCCCAACGCCAGCGCGGCGAACTTGCCGCGGTTGACTTCACCCTCCACCACGCGCACGCCGGTGGTTGCGGCAATGCGACGGGCGACGGCAACGCCGGGACCAGGACCGTCCACGCTGAGACAGAGCGCGGCGGGGTGCGCCACTTCGTGGAGGTACATGGCGACGGTATCCGCCACCAGCGCATAGCCCGCGTCGGGGTCATGGTCGGGCCGGAAGTAGACAGTGATGACGACACCGGTGGCATGGCGCACGGTGTGTAGGGCACTAGCCAAGCGAGACGGCGTAGCAAAGGGTGATACGGACATGGGCGAATCCTTCGAGAATGCGTGCAGCACGCGCCGGTGTGTGCTCAATGATCATGGGAGGATTGTGGCGCAGGCGCGGCAATCCGCCAAACCGGATGAGGCAAGGGTTGATGCATGAGCGTGTTGGAGTATAACCGCCGCGCGTGGGACAAGGCGGTGGAGCGGGGGAGCGAGTGGACCATCCCGGTGGGACCGGAGGTGATCGCGGCGGCGCGGCGGGGGGAATGGTCCATTGTCTTGACGCCGACCAAGCCGGTGCCGCGCGCATGGTTTCCGGCGTCGTTGGCGGGGTGCGACGTGCTTTGTCTGGCGGGCGGGGGCGGGCAACAGGGACCGACGCTGGCGGCTGCCGGCGCGCGGGTGACGGTCTTCGACAACTCGCCCGCGCAGTTGGCGCAAGACCAGCTGGTGGCAGAACGCGAGGGGCTGGAGATTCGCACGGTGCAAGGCGACATGGCGGATTTGAGCGTCTTTGCCGATGCGAGCTTCGACCTGATTGTGCATCCATGTTCCAATCTCTTTGTGCCGGATGTGCGCCCGGTCTGGCGCGAGGCCTACCGGGTGTTGCGACCCGACGGGGAACTGCTAGCCGGGTTCACCAACCCGGCGCTCTATTTGTTCGATATGCAATTGCACGACCACGGTGTGTTGCAGGTGCGCCACAAGTTGCCTTACTCCGACCTCACCCACCTGCGACCGGAGGAGTTGCGGCGCTATCAGGACGACTTGCAGCCCATGGAATACAGTCACACGCTGGACGACCAGATCGGCGGGCAACTGGACGCAGGCTTTGTGCTGGTGGGCTTCTATGAAGACACGTGGGCAGGCATGGCATTAGCCGAGTACATGCCCTGCTATCTGGCAACGCGGGCGCGCAAGCCTTAACGCGGTCGCCGCTTTTCCCACCGTGAATGACGACTCAAACCGAAAAAGGAACTTGAATATGAGCGGATGGCAACGCATTTTGGATGCCAAGCAGGCGGAGAACTTGGCGGAGTTCTTGGAATTGTTGCGGATTCCCAGTATCTCCAGCCTGCCTGCCCATACGACGGCGGTGCAGGCAGCCGCGGAGTGGGTGGCGGCGCGGCTGGCACGCGCCGGGTTGGAACGGGTGGAAATCTTGCCCACCGGCGGGCATCCTGTTGTCTACGGCGAATGGCTACACGCGCCGGGCAAGCCCACGGTGCTGATCTATGGTCATTTCGACACCCAGCCGGTGGACCCGCTGGAGCTGTGGACGCACCCGCCCTTTACGCCGGTGGTGGAGGGGGACCGCATCTATGCCCGTGGCGCCTCGGACGACAAGGGCAGTATGTTCGCCACCATCCTAGCGGTGGAAGCGCTCTTGCAAGCCGAGGGCGCGCTGCCGCTCAACGTCAAATTCCTCCTGGAGGGCCAAGAGGAGATCGGTTCACCGCAACTCCCGGCGTTTATGGCTGCGCAGCGCGCGCGCTTTGCCTGTGATTTGGCGGTGAGCGCGGACGGCGGGCAGTGGGCCGAAGACCAGCCGGAGTTGACGCTGGGCACGCGCGGGCTGTGCGCGTTGCAAGTAGATGTGACCGGCAGCGCAGCGGACCTGCACTCGGGCATTTATGGTGGCACAGTGCAGAACCCCATCCATGCGCTGGTTGCCATCTTAGCGGAGTTGCACGATGAGCAAGGGCGTATCACCGTGCCGGGCTTCTATGACCAGGTGCATGTCTTGAGCGAGGCGGAGAAGGCCGCGATCGCCGCGGTGCCTTTCGATGCCGAGGCCTATGTGCGGCGCTTGGGGGTGCCGGAGTTGTTCGGCGAGGCGGGTTATTCTACGCTGGAGCGCGCCTGGGTGCGCCCGACACTGGAGGTGAACGGAATCTGGGGTGGCTTCACCGACGCAGGGATGAAGACTGTCTTGCCTGCGCAGGCCCACGCCAAGATCACCTGCCGCTTGGTGCCGCATCAGGAGCCGGGCCGCATCGCGCAGTTGGTCGCCGCGCATGTGATGCGTTTGGCCCCGCCGGGCGTGAAGGTGGAGGTGACCATCATGCAGAATGCGGCCCTGCCCTATGTGGTGGAGGCGAATCATCCGGGCAATGTCGCCGCGTACGCCGTGTTGGAGGAACTGTACGGCAAGCCGCCCTACCTGACGCGCAGCGGCGGGAGCGTGCCCCTTTACAATTTGTTCCGCGAACATTTGGGCGTGAGCACGGTGACCTTCGGCTTTGGGCTGCCGGATGAGAATATCCACTCGCCCAACGAGTTTTGGCGCGTGAGCAGCTTCCGCCGCGCCTGTGTGGCGTATGCCATGTTGTTGCATGAATTGGCGAAACTTGATGTGAAGACGCTATGAGCGAAGTACGTGGGATTTTCGCCGCGGGCAAGGGGGGCGGTGGTCATCTCTTGGACCCGGCGCTGAGTTTTGCGCGCACACCGGAGGATGTGCTGGTTCCCGCGGCGCTGGCGCGCCAGACCGGATTGGTGGACGGCGCAGAGGTGGTGGGCCTCGCCAAGCGCACCAAGCAAGGGACCACCTTGCATACCATCGAAAGCATTAGCGGGGTGACGCCCGACCAGTTTCGCAAGCGCCCAGCCTTTGCGCGTCTCGCAGCCATTGACCCTTTCGAGCGCTTCGATCTGGGGATCACCGGCGTGCCTGCCATGCGCATGGTGGATTTGATCGCGCCCATCGGTCGCGGGACGCGCGGGCTGATCGTCGCGCCGCCGAAAGCGGGCAAGACCATTCTCTTGCAACAGATCGCCGAGGCTATTCACGCCAACGACCCCAACATCCGCATCATCCTGCTGTTGGTGGACGAGCGCCCGGAAGAGGTGACCCACTTTCGTCGCGCCATTCCGGGGCAGGTGCTGGCAAGCTCCAACGACCAGAGCACGCGCGAGCATGTGGCGCTGGCGGAGCTGACACTGGCGCATATTCGCGTCGAATTGGAACTGGGGCGCGATGTGGTGGTTTTGGTGGATAGTTTGACGCGCATGGCGCGCGCATTCAACTTGCAGGGCGGCGGCGCGCGGCGCTCGCTCACCGGCGGGATTGACGCAAGCGCGCTGGAGATGCCGCGGCGCTTTTTCGGCCTGGCGCGCAAGATCGAGCACGGCGGCTCGGTGACGGTGATTGCCACTGCGCTGGTGGGGACCGGCTCCGCCATGGACGACCTAATTTTTGAGGAGTTCAAGGCGACAGGCAACAGTGAAATCATTCTGGACCGGGAATTGGCGGAGGCACGCATCTACCCAGCGATCAACCTGCTGGCGAGCAGCACGCGCCGGGAGGACCGGCTCTATGGGCCGGAGGAACTGGCGAAGTTGGCGACTTTGCGGCGCTGGCTGGGCAAGGGGACGCCGCGAGCCGCTGTGTCCGGCTTGCTCAAACTCTTGGAGCAGTTTCCCACCAACGCCGAATTGTTGGCGCGGCTGAACCCGGCGCCGGTTTCGTAAAACAGCCGTATCGCGCAGCCGGTTTCTGCGTCATGGCCTTTAGCAAGCACCGATCTGTCGTGTTGCCTGCGCGGGCGACGCTCGATCCACAGGCTTTGACGGTCTGCAACGAAAGGAACATCGTATGCATCACATTGGTAAACAACTGGGGAAACTCAATTGGCGCAAAGCCGTGGTGGCGGGATTGGTTGCCTTGCTGCCGTTGCTTGCCCTTTTCCCCGCTGCAGCGCAGGCCGCGCCTGCCCAGTCCTATCCGGCCCAAGAACAGTGGGCGCGCGTTTACACCGTCCGCGCCGGGGATACCCTGGGCGCGATTGCGTTGCGCTTTGGAGTGACGCTGGATGCGCTGATGAAGGCCAACCGCATCCAAAACGCCAATCGCATCTATGTGGGCCAACAGTTGATCATCCCCGACGCGCCGGTACGACCGGGGCCGGGTGGCACGCCCTGTGTGCATTATCACACGGTGCGCCGCGGGGAGATTCTCTCCGCCATCGCACTGCGCTATGGGCTGGACCTCTATTCGCTGGCGCGCGTCAACGGCATTTATGACCTCAACCGGATTTCGGTCGGTCAAGTGCTCTGTATTCCGGCAACAGGCGGCCCGGTGCCGCTGCCCCAGCCCCTGCCGTTGCCGCAACCGTTGCCTATGCCGTTGCCGGGACCAGGACCCATGCCCGGACCGGGACCTATGCCCGGACCGGGGCCGCGCCCGCAGCCCATGCCGCAGCCGATGCCGTTGCCCATGCCGCAACCCAAGCCGCCTGTTCCCCAGGGAAGTGATCCGTATTGGCGAGGCTTCTACTTTGCGGACAAGTATTTCAGCGACTTTGTGCTGGAGCGCCAGGACCTGGAGATTCGCTTCAATTGGTTCAAGGGCGGCCCCTTCAACAACATGCCGCAGGACCGCTTCAGCGTGCGTTGGGAGAAGTATGAGTACTTCAAGGCGGGCCACTATCGCTTTATCGCCCGCGCCGATGACGGGGTGCGCGTCTATCTGAACGACGAGCTGATCATTGACGGCTGGAAGATCCAGCCCGTGACCGAGTATCGCGCCGACCGCTTTGTCCCGGAAGGACGGCACAAGTTGGTGGTGGAGTATTACGAAGAGGCCGAGGACGCGGAGATCACCTTCTATTGGGAGTTGATCCAACCGGCGCATCATGTGCAACCGGCGCGGCCCGTCCATCCGCACCAGCCTGGACGGCCCATGCAACCGCCGGCGCGCCCGCAGCCGCGGCGCTAGGTGAATCCGGCGACACGGTGGCGTTGCCTGGCGCAACGCCTGCCGAACTCCATTCGTTGGCGACCGTAAAGAGCGGGCGCATCTCCAAGTCTGGGGATGCGCCCGCTGTGTTGTTGCGATGAGATGGCGTCCGGCTGCGCTCAGCGCAGTTGGCGCGCCGTGTTGCTG
>CAKZVN010000049.1 GCA_937922105.1 uncultured Litorilinea sp. | reverse complement strand
TTGGGCAAGAAATGCATGGCAACCGCATGGCCCGCTTCGTGATAGGCGATGACCTCTTTTTCATGTTTGGTCATCAGGCGGCTGCGGCGCTCCGGCCCGGCGATGACGCGCTCAATAGCCTCTTGTAGCTCTTCCATGCTGATGGAACGGCGGTTGCGTCGCGCTGCTAGGATGGCGGCTTCGTTGACCAGGTTTTCGATGTCGGCTCCGGCAAAGCCCGGTGTCTGCTTGGCAATGACATCCAGGTCTACGTCGGGGGATAGCGGCTTGCCGCGCACGTGGACATCCAGGATGGCACGGCGCCCCTTGACATCGGGCGCGTCCATGGTGACGCGACGGTCGAAACGACCGGGACGCAGCAGCGCCGGGTCCAAGATGTCGGGCCGGTTGGTGGCGGCAATGAGAATGACGTTGGTGTCGGTGTCGAAGCCGTCCATCTCCACCAGAATTTGGTTGAGGGTCTGCTCGCGTTCGTCGTGGGAGCCGCCCATACCGGCGCCGCGGTGGCGCCCGACGGCGTCAATTTCGTCAATGAAGATGATGCAGGGCGAGTTTTTCTTGGCCTGCTCGAAGAGGTCGCGCACGCGGCTGGCGCCTACGCCGACGAACATCTCGACAAATTCCGAGCCGGAGATGGAGAAGAAGGGCACGCCGGCTTCGCCGGAGACAGCTTTGGCAACCAGCGTTTTGCCGGTGCCGGGCGGGCCGACCAAGAGCACGCCTTTGGGGATACGCGCGCCCAGCGCGGCGAATTTTTCCGGCTCCTTGAGAAACTCGACGACTTCTTGTAATTCCTGTTTGGCCTCGTCGTTGCCCGCTACGTCGTTGAAGGTGACAGTAGGGCGGTCACCGGTGAACATGCGCGCGCGACTTTTGCCGAAGGAGAAGGCTTGGTTGCCTGCACCCTGCGCCTGGCGCATGATGAAGAAAAAGAAGACACCCAAGAGAACCAACGGGAGCAAGGCCAAGAGGATGCCGCCCCAGCTTTCCCACATGGCGGGCGGTTCGACGGTGATGTCCACCGTTTCCAACTGCGCGGCGGTGACTCCCAAGTTAGTGAGCGTTTCGATCAGCCCGGCATCGGCTTCTTTGCGCGACTGGAGGAGTTCACCAGTGGAACGGTTGACCGCAGTGAGGCGATCATCTTTGACGCTGATGCTGGAGATGGAGCCGTTGCGCACCATCTCCGCCAAGCGCGCAATGGGCACAGTGGTTGCTGCGCCCTCAGGACGCCGCGCCAGGGAAGTGTAGAGAAACGCCCCCAGCGCGACGAGCAGCAAGACATAGATTACACCACTTCGGACACGCTTAGAATTCATGAGTTGTCCTGTTCAGCCGGTATGGGGGGATGCCCCGCCGGCAACCTGTGCGCAGATGGCTGCCCGGACCGCCGGTATGGTGGGGCGAGACGCCGGCTGCCGGGTTGTTTTTCCACCGGCGACAACGCTGCTCACCCGCTGATTTGCCATATTTGACCGCTTCGAGTCTAGCATAGCGGTTGCCATCCGTCAAACAAATGAGCTATACCAGGGTCGTTCCTCAACAGATGACGATGGCGGAGCCGGAAGGGAACGCCCATGCCGCCGACGATATCTTAACGCATACTATATGGGGTAACACTACGCCTGGGCAGTAGGTTGGCTTCCACGCTGCTGCCTCCTCGATCGTTAAGCACGTCGCAGGGTGTAGAGGGTCAATTCGGGCCGGCAGTTGAAGCGAAACGGGATGGGCCACAAGCCTAAGCCGCGGTTGGTGTAGATGTGCCGCCCGTTGATGGTGCGCAGGCCGATGGGGTAACGGACACCGTAGCGGGGGAGGATGGGCGCATAGCTCCAGTAGCCTGCGGCGTCGGGCCACGGTATGGGCAAACGGACTTGACCGCCGTGGCTGTGCCCGCTGAACTGCGCGGCGACGGGCGCTTCCAGAGCTAGAACGTGGTCGAAGTAGTCCGGTTCGTGGGCGAGCAGGAGGGTGGTGGCTTGGGTGGGGATGTCGCGCATGGCGGCGCGCACGTCGGGCCTGCCGCTCCACATATCGTCTATGCCGGCAAACCAGAGACCGGGCGCGGCGCGCACTGCGTCGTTACGCAGCAGGGTTGCGCCGCCCGCGGTCAGGGCTTCGCTCACGGTCGCAACGTGCGTCCAGATGTCATGGTTGCCCAGCACGGCGACGCAAGGAATGTCCAGCGTGTTGAGCGGCTCCACCAACCCTTCCACGTAATGGACTGAGCGGGCAATATAGTCGCCTGTGAGCACAAGCCACTGCACGTCCGCGGCGCGCACGGCATCAATGGCCTGGGCAAAATGGGCTTGGCTGACATAGGGGCCGAGGTGGATGTCGGACAGATGGGCGATGCGAAAACCGTCTAGGGAGGTGGGCAGCCGGTCAATGGGCAGTGTCACCTGGTCGTGGGCGAGCCAGCGCGGCTCTAGAGCACGACCGTAGCCGACGGTAGCCGCAGAGGCAAGCGCAAGACCCAGAGCGGCGCGCAAGAATTGGCGTCGCGTCAGATATTTGGGATGGGGAGTAGGCTGGTTCATGTCTCGCCTAACGCTAGGGCGAGCCGATCGGTTCCCGCGTGCATAACAATATGATAACAAGGCTGGGCGCGAATACCAAGCGAGGGGCCGCCCCGGATGAGGCGGCCCGCTACGAACATTGATGCAACTGGTGCAGACGGAGACAGCGACGGTTGGCTTTATTCCAGCGCGCCCACTTCTTGCAGGAGGGTGAGGGTTCCTTCCAAGTCTGCCAGGTCGGAGAGATCGATCTCCGGGGTAGCGATTTCCGCCAGCGGGACGAGGATGTCGGGGAGGACGATGTCCGACTCGATGAGCGGATACTCGAAAGTGTTCTGGGCGAAGTATTCTTGGGCGTCGCGGCTGAGCAGGTACTCCACAAAGATGCGGGCGGATTCCGGGTTGCGCGCGGTCTTGAGGATACCGACGCCGGCAATGTTGATGATGGAGCCGGCGTTGGGTTGGCGGAAGTAGTAGTTGCGCGCGCCGAAGCCTTCGCCCTGTTCTGCCAGGAAGCGATACAGATAATAGTGGTTGGTCAGGCCGACGGAGATCTCGCCGGAGGCCGCGGCTTGTACGATAGTGTTGTTGTTGGGGAAAGGTTGTACGCCGTTGGCGAGCATGGCTTCCAGCCATTCCCGCGCGCGCTCCTCACCTTCGAGGATACGCAGGGCGGTGACAAAGGAGTGGAAGCTGGCGTTGGTAGGCGCCCAACCGACCCGGTTGCGCCAGGTCTCTTCCGTCAATCCCCAGATGGTGTCGGGGAGGTCGGCCTCGGTCAATTCGTTGACATTGTAGACGAGGACGCGCGCGCGCCCGCTGATGCCGATCCAGTCGCCGTCGTCGCTGCGTAAATAGGCGGGAACGTCATTCAGCAGATCGGCAGGCAGGGGGGCGAGGATGCCCGCCTTCGAGACTGCGCCCAGGGAGCCGGCATCTTGGGCGAAGAAGACATCCGCCGGGGAGTTTTGCCCCTCCTCAAGGATGGTGGCGGCCAGCTCGGGGGTGTTGCCGTAGCGGACTTCCACCTCGATGCCTGTCTCTTCGGAGAACTTGGCGATCAGGGGGCCGATGAGGTTTTCATTGCGCCCGGAGTAAATGACCAGCTTTGCCGGCACGGTGTCGCCTCCTGCTGCGCCGGTCGAGGTCGTTGGCGCGACCGGCTGGCAAGCCACGAGCACGACGAGGAGAAGGGTAAGGACCAGACCGACGATCAGGTAAGGACGCCGTCCCCCGAGCAGGCGGGCAATAGGCATACGGTTCAATGTACTGTACTCCTCTAGGTTCAATAACTTTTTGACTGACTTGACGATAGGGAATCGAGAATCGAATTGGGAACCGACTTGGAGAGAGATAACATGGGCCGGCGTGGCGACAAGTGCCGGACTCCGGTGGGAAACGTGAGGAGCGGCAAGCGGAAAAGTCCACGGTTGCAAGACGGCGTTGTGATCGCGCCGCTCCGAGGACTTGTGGTTGTATCGGCGCGTGAATTGCCTGCGCGCCTGATGGGTTGTGCACAGCAGGACACCGCAAATCAGCGCAATCAACAGGGCAAGCAAGATCATGAGGCCTTCGATTGTCATGTACCACCTTCACATACTGCACACACTTCACACAGAAGTCGCACCGGTCGCTGCGCCGGAACAATTCGCCGGCGACTGCTTGTGCTGGCAAGGGTAGCACGTGGATGGGGGAGATTCAAGGGGGGCGGGCTTGGATTTGGCGCGCCCGCGACTTCGGTTGGGGCGAAGGGGGCGGCTAAGGGGCGTTGAGGGTGGGGTTAAGCGGGGTTAAGCGGCGAGGCGCTGGCGCACGACTTCGTAGAAGAGGATGGCTGCGGACGCGGCAAGGTTCAGGCTGTCGGCTTGGCCGAACATGGGAATGCGGACCAGACCGTCGGCGGCGGCGCGCCAGGTGTCGCTCAGACCGTCCGCTTCGCTGCCCAGCACCAATGCGACCGGCTGGGTGTAATCCCAGGCGGTGTAGAGGGATGGGGCGTCGGGCGTTGCCGCGACAATTGCGATGCTCGCGGCGTGCAGCCAAGCTGCGGTCGCGGACGGTTCGGCTTCCAGCACAGGGACAGTGAAGAGCGTGCCGAGGCTGGCGCGCACCACATTGGGATTGTGGATGTCGGTGGCGCCGGCATTAACAATGACGGCGTGCACGCCGGCGGCGTCGGCGCTGCGTAGAATGGCGCCCAGGTTGCCGGGCTTTTCCACGCCCTCGATCACGGTGAGGAATGCAGGGGAAGGAGGGCGTAGGGTGGCGAGCGTATGGTCGAGATAGGGAATGACCAGGAGAATGCCGCCGCTGTCGTCGCGCACCGCGATCTTGGCAAATACGTCGGGGGTCACTTCCGCCAACCAGGTCTTGCGTGCGGCGTCCAGCGCTGTCAGGCGGGGGAGCAGCGCCGCGCTGTCACTGTCTAGGAGGGAGGGGCAGACATAGGCCTCCAGCGGGACGATGCCGCTCTCCAGCGCGCGGCGGCATTCGCGGCTGCCTTCCACCACGGTGGCGCAGCGCTCGGCGCGCGCACTGGATTTGGCGAGTTTGAGCACGTCTTTCAGGCGCGGGTTGTGCAGGCTGGTGATGCGGATGGGCATGGGCGACGCGCGTAAGCTAGGGCTGTGCCAACCAGCGGGCGTAGGCGCCGCTGGGCAGGCTGCGTCCCTGGGAGTCGGGGATGACCATTTCGCCGGATTCGATGGTCCCCTTGCGGTCGTGGACCAACTCGATCAACTGGTTGTGGAGGACAAGCGGTGTAAACCCGGGCGTATGGCAGCTATAGAGGACGAAGTAGGCATCGGGCGCCAGAATGGCCCGGCAAGCCTCCAGGAGGGGAATGAGGTCTTGTTCGATCTTGAAGACCTCTCCCTTCGGCCCGCGACCAAAAGAGGGCGGGTCGAGGATAATGCCCTGGTAGCGGGCTTGGCGGCGTTCCTCCCGGCGCACGAACTTGAGCGCGTCGTCGAAGAGCCAGCGGATAGGGCGCTCTTCCAGCCCGCTCAGTTGCGCGTTGCGTTTGGCCCAATCTACGACGCCTTTGGCTGCGTCCAGATGCACTACATGCGCGCCGGCTTGGCTGGCGGCAAGGGTGCTGCCGCCGGTGTAGGCGAAGAGGTTGAGCACGTGCAGGTTGCGCCCGCCGGTTTGTTGCAAGCGGTTGCGGATGACGGTGCGCAGCCACTCCCAGTTGTCGGCTTGCTCCGGGAAGAGACCCAGATGGCCGAAATTGGTGAGTTTGATGCGCAGTGAGAGTTTGCTGAAGAGGATGTCGAATTCGCGCTTGACTTTGGTGTGGAAGCGCCATTCCCCGCCGCCGGACGCGTCACGCTCATAGGTGGCGTCGGCGCGTTGCCAAGCCGCCGCCGGGAGGCGCGGTGTCCAAATCGCCTGTGGCGACGGGCGCACAATCAGGTAGGGGCCGAGCCGCTCCAGCTTGCTTGCGTTGCCGGAGTCCAGTAACTGGTAGTCGGGACCGCCTGCGATTTCAGATAATTTGGACATGCGCGTTGTTTGGACCATGTGCGGAGTGTAGCACAGGGAGAGCCGTGGCGCGAAAATGCCGACGAGCAGTCGCACAGGCGTACCCGTCGCTTGGGAGCGCAGCCCAGCAGTTTTGACAGCGCGCCTATCCCTTGCTAGACTTTAAATTGATGTTAATGTGCAAGGACGGTTTGCCTCTCGATTGCCGTGGGCGATGCTTCCCACGGTCTTCTTTTTGCCGCCGGTCGCGGTGCCCCGCGAGCGGTTGCCCACACTTATGAGTAGCCCAGTATAGAGAGGAAAACGAATATGAGCGGACGCCTGGCGGTCTATCGGCGTTTGTTGGGCTATTTGCGCCCCTATTGGCGGCAAGTGGTGCTGGCTTATGCCGCCATGCTGTTGGCGACATTGCTCAATCTGGCGGTGCCGCAAATCATCAAGACGGCAATTGACCGCGGCCTAGCTGTAGGAACGGCGGAAATGCTCTATTGGGCAGCGGCAATCATTCTGTTGCTGGCGGTGGCGCGCGGGGTGGTGGCGTTCGCCCACCGCTTCTATGGTGAATGGTTGACCCACCGGGTGGCGTATGACTTGCGCAACGACTTTTACGCTGCGGTGCAGGCGCTGCCCTTCGCCTTTCACGATAAGGCGCAGACAGGCGATCTCATGAGTCGCGCCACCAGCGACATCACGGAGACGGAGCGCTTTGCCGGGATTGGGATTTTGGACCTGGTCGCGACCATCCTGCTCATGGTTGGTGTGAGCATCGCCATGTTGACGGAGAACCTTTGGCTGGCGATTCTGGTCCTGATTCCACTGGCTGCTCTGACCGCGACTGCGATCTACTTCGGCAACACGATTCGTCCCATGTTTCATGCCATTCAGGAGCAAATGGGCGTGCTCTCCTCCACCATGCAAGAGAGTATGACGGGGATCGGTGTGGTCAAGGCCTTTGCGCGCGAGGAACATGAACTGGAGAAGTTCGAGACGGAGAATCAACGCTGGTTTGTCAAGCGTTACGCTGCGATCAAGACATGGGCCAACTTTTGGCCCCTTTTTACTTTTATCCTCAGCACGGCGATTCTGTTGATTTTGGGGCTGGGTGGGCCGGCGGTCTTGCGCGGGGAGATGACGGTGGGGTCGCTCTTTGCCATGATCTCATATGTGCTGATGCTCAACGCGCCGGTGTCGCACCTGGGCTTCTTGGTCAACATGGCTGCGACTGCGGGCGCGAGCGCAAACCGTGTCTTTGAAATCATTGACACGCCCAGCGAGGTGGTGGAAGCGCCCGATGCACTGGAGTTGCCCAAAATCCGGGGCGAAATCCGGTTTGAGGGGGTGGGCTTTGCTTATGCCGGAGGGACGGCGGCTCTGGAAGAGGTCTCTTTTACGGCGCAACCGGGGCAGGTGGTGGCGCTGATCGGGCCGACAGGCTCAGGTAAGTCCACGGTGATCAACCTGATTCCACGCTTTTATGACCCGACGCGCGGGAGGGTGTTGATTGACGGGCACGATGTGCGCACGTTGCAGCTGAAGAGTCTGCGCAGCCACATCGGGATGGTATTGCAAGCGCCGTTTCTGTTCAACGCCACGATTGCCGAGAACATTGCCTATGGCAGGCCGGACGCGTCGCTGGAGGAGATCGAGGCGGCAGCGAAGGCTGCTGCCGCGCACAAGTTTATCACCAGCTTCCCGGCGGGATACGCGACCGTGGTGGGCGAGCGCGGGGTTACGCTCAGCGGTGGGCAGAAACAGCGGATTGCCATTGCGCGCGCGATTCTGCGCGACCCGCGCATCTTGATCCTGGACGACTCCACCAGCAGCGTGGATACCGAAACGGAGCATCTGATCCAGGAGGCGCTGGCGGTGTTGATGCAGGGGCGTACAACGGTGATCATCGCCCAGCGGCTGTTGACCCTGAAAAATGCGGACCTGATTTTGGTGTTGGATAAGGGGCGCGTGGTGCAACGGGGGACGCATGAGGAATTGCTGGCACAGCCCGGACTGTACCGCGAGATCTACGATCTGCAACTCAAGGACCAGGAGGAGTTCATGACGCAGCAGGGCAGCCGCGCGCTGAACGGCGCGGCGGTCATGGCAACGACGGAGGCGGTGCGGCATGGCTAGCCAACGGACATCGGGGTCGGCGAGTGCGGTGACGCAGCGGTCGGGCGTGACGCTCGCCCCACCCATCCGCTTCGGACCGTTCGGACGGCGCGCCAGCGCGGAGGAGGAAGAGCGCCGCGCGCGCGAGGCGAAGATTCGCGATCTCTTGCCGGAGGAAGACGAAGATACCATCGGTCGTGCCTACGACGCGCGGCTGTTGGCGCGGCTGTTTGTCTATCTGCGTCCATATGCACGACAGACTATCTGGGCGGTGGTCTTGATGGCGATTTCGTCGTTGCTCAGCGTGGCGCAGCCGTGGATTATCGGGCGCGCGATTGATGACGGCATTCATTCCGGTACGTTGGCGTTGGTTTATTGGTGGACCGCAGCCTTTCTGGCGGCGGCGATTTTCGAGTGGATTACCAACCGTCAGCGAATCGCGTTGATGGCGTATGTGGGTACGAAAATCGTTGCGGACCTGCGCTGGGAGTTGTTTCGCCATTTGCATCGCTTGTCGCTCAACTTTCACAACAACTACAGTGTGGGGCGGTTGATGAGCCGCCTGATCAGCGATGTGGGGGTATTGCAGGATTTTGTGACCTGGTCCATCACCGGTCTGGCGCGATCAGGGTTCATCCTGGTGGGGATCACGGTCACGTTGCTGGTGATGAACTGGCAGCTGGCGCTGGTGACCTTTGCCGTGGTGCCGTTAATGGTATGGTTGACCAACTATTGGCGCAAGCAGGTGCGCTTGGCTTACCGCGCCACGCGCACGCGGTTGTCGTTGATCAACGGCTATCTCAACGAGTCCATCTCCGGCATCCGTGTGACCCAGAGCTTCACACGCGAAGCTGTGAATGCGCGCCATTTCGACGACTTGAACCGCTCCTACTTTGACGCCAACGTGCGCGCAACAACGCTCACCGCGATTTTCTTCCCGGGCGTGGACTTCATCGGCTCGCTGGCGACCGCGCTGGTGGTGGGTGTGGGCGGTTGGTTGTTGGTTGGGGATGCGTTGACCGCGGGCACGCTGGTGGCTTTTGTGCTCTATGTGGAGCGCTTTTTTGAGCCGATTCGTGAGTTGGCACAGCGCTATAACACCTTCCAGGCGACGATGGCAGGGTGTGAGCGGCTCTTTTATTTGCTGGATACCAAGCCGGAGATCGTGGACCGCGAGGGTGCGCGCGAGTTGCCGCCGATTCGGGGTGAAGTGGTCTTCGACAAGGTAGGCTTCCACTATAAGAAAGACGAGCCGGTGTTGCGGGGAGTGAGTTTGGTCGCCAAGCCGGGGGAGCGCATCGCGTTGGTAGGCGAGACCGGCGCCGGCAAGAGCACGGTCATCCGGCTGATTGCGCGCTTTTTCGACGTGACCGAGGGGGCGGTGCGGATTGACGGGTATGATGTGCGCGAAGTCACCCAAGCTAGTCTGCGCTCGCAATTGGGGATTGTGTTGCAGGACCCTTTCCTGTTTAAAGGCACGATTGCTGACAATATCCGGTATGGGCGGCTGGACGCTAAGGATGAGGAAGTGCGCGCGGCTGCGGAAGCGGTGGGCGCGCACGCGTTTATCGAGCGCCTGCCCGGCGGCTATGCCACGGATGTGGGCGAGAACGGCGTCAACCTGAGCGGCGGACAGCGCCAGCTGATTTCATTTGCCCGCGCGCTCTTGGCTGATCCGCGCATCTTGATTCTGGATGAAGCCACTAGCAGTGTGGACACCGCCACCGAAAAGATCATCGAGCGCGGGGTGGACCGGCTCATGCAGGGGCGCACATCGTTTGTGATCGCGCACCGGCTCAGCACGATTGTCGGCGCAGACAAGATCGTGGTGATGGACCGCGGACAGATTGTGGAGATGGGTCGTCATGAGGAGTTGCTGGCGCGGCGGGGGCGCTATTACAACCTCTATACCATGCAATGGGCTGCGCAAGCGGAGACGCAACTCAACGGGCGCTGATTGTGCCGGGTGGAGAGCAGCCTCACCGACGCCGCAGCACAGACCGGGCAGAATCGCCGGGTCATGAAGAGCAGAACAGTTATCACGCAGGGCAGGAGTGTGACCTGGCGTGCCGGTATCCGGCGGGCAGGCGCACTCCTGTTCCTTTGGTTGCTCGTGGGTTTCTCTGCTCCCTCGGCGCAGAGCGCTGCGGCGGCGTATACCACGCCCCTGCTCGGCTTCCACATTCATCGTGGGGACGCCGCACATCTTGGCGCGGCCCACACGGCGGGCGGGCGCTTTGTGGTGCTGGTCTTCAGCTGGGAGGATATTGAACCGACCCCCAACTATTTTTACTGGGAGCGCACCGACAGCGCGCTCATGCTGGCGGAGTATTTCGGGCTGGGTGTGGTGGCGCGGTTGGATCGCCCGCCAGCATGGGCGCGCACCCAGAGCGCCCCTATTCCCTGGCGCGAAGACGCGTATGCGGCATTTGTGCAGCGCGTGGCGGCGCGCTATGGCGCGCGGCTGGATGGGGTGATCTTGTGGAATGAGCCGAATCTCAGCCTAGAGTGGGACGGTCGCGTGCCGGATCCGGCGGGCTATGCTGCGCTGGCGCGCGCCGGGTATGCCGCGGTCAAGTCCGCCGCGCCGGAGTTGCCGGTGCTATTGGCGGGGCTGGCGTTTACGCTGGGCGACGGTGTCACTGCGGTCAATGATCTGGACTATCTGACCGCGCTGTTGGCGCTGGACACACCGTTTGACGGCGTGGCAGCGCACCCCTATGGCTTTGGCGCGCCGCCGGACGCTGCGCCCGCTGCGGATCGCTTGAACTTCCGGCGGCTGGAACTGCATCGCGTGCTGTTGGAGCGGGCTGGGCGGGGCGATGCACCGATCTGGATCACCGAAATGGGCTGGCGTAAGGTCGCGCCCGACCCCGCCGATGCTTGGCAAGCCGTGGGCGAGGCCCGCCAAGCCGAGTATACGCTGGCGGCGCTGCGCCTGGCGGCAACGTACCCCTGGTTGGAGCGCATCGCATTTTGGGAATTGAACGGGGAACGGGACCTCTACGGCTATGCCTTGTGGGAAGGGGACGGGCGGGTTGCGCCTGCCTACCAGGCACTGGTGGCGCGCGCCCAGACGTTATGCGGCGGCGCATGTCTGCCGGCAGGCGCGGTGCGCACGGATGCAGAGGGGAGTGTGGTCTTGCTGGAGCGCGATGTGCGCATCCGGTTGGGCGACATCGGGACGCTGCATCCGCACTGGGTGCATTTGCTCAACGGCGGCGACGCGTTTAGCCCGACCTGGGCGCACGAGTTCTTCCTCACGGAGCAGCAGGCCGCAACTCTGGATACGCTCCTGGTAGAGACCATGCAGGTGGACCAGCCCAGCAATACGGTGTGGATCAACGGTACACTGATTGGACGACTTGCGCCCCGTGTGCGCCCGGACCCGACCAGCACCTGGGCAACGCAACGACTCGATGTTGTGCCGGGCGTGTTGCGCGCGGGGGTGAATCGTGTGGAGGTGCGCGTGGGCCTGCGCAATCCGGCGCGGCAATTTTCCTGGTGGCGCTGGGAGAATCTGCAACTGCGCGGGATGCGGTTGGCACGTGCGCCGGAAGTCTCGGTCGCGCCGGAATGGCGTTGGGAGCCGTTGCCTGCGCTGCCGGGTTGGGGTGAGGTCTCGAGGTTGCGCGTCGTCGAAGATGTGCAAGCTGGGCCAAGTCTATGGGTAATGACCAACCGCAGCGGCGGGCTGTGGCATGTTACGGGTGCAGAACTTGCCGCAGGCGGTCCTGTGCGCCCGATGGCAGGGGACGAGACGCTCATCTTCACCGATAGTTTGTCACATGAGCAAGGACTGTTGGTCGCGACCGGGGAGGGGGTGCGCGTGCAGCCGGTGGGGACGCGCACCTGGCTGCGCGTGGCGGGCGCGCCGGAACGCTGGGCTTATGCGCTGGCGTCGTCGGGTGGGTTGCTCTATGCCGGGTTTGAGAGCGCGGGGGTGTGGACCGCGCCCTCTCCGGCGGGACCGTGGCGGCTGAGCGGATTGCCGGGACGGTCGGTGTTGGATTTGGTCGAGGACGGCGCAGGGACGCTCTTTGCAGCGACGGATCAGGGTGTCTATCAACGCACGGAGTATGGCTGGATGCGGCTGCCTGATCCGGGTTTCCCAGAT
>CAKZVN010000048.1 GCA_937922105.1 uncultured Litorilinea sp. | reverse complement strand
CGTAGGTCCGTCGTCGAAGCGCAAATTGCCGCACACCGTCGCCGCACCGAAGTCCACAGCATGCCCCACCACGCCCCAAATCTCACAGTAGTGATAGCAATGCACCTTCTCCAACGCGACCCCGCTGAACTCCGCACCGTGCCCGTAGATCCCACGTGGGCCAAGCGACGACGCTGCGCCGATCAGCGCATAATCGCGCACCACCGTCCCCGCACCAATCACAGCCGGGCCTTCCAGGATCGCGCCGTTGTCAATCGTCGCTCCGTCGCCCAGCCACACATCCCCGCGTAGCACCACCCGGTTGCCGACGGTACAACCCTTCCCCAGCACCAACCGTCCACCCACCTCCGCGCCGTCATGGATCCGACTTCCCGCGGGAATGACATTCCCCTCCACCTGCTCGACCATCGCCCGGATGACAGCCTCGTTCGCCTCCAAGACCTGCCACGGCTTGTCCACATCCACATGATAGCCCACGGTCTGCACCGCACCGACCGCTCGCCCACTATCAATGAGCATCTGCAACGATTGCACCAGTTCCGCTTCCGGCGGCGGCATCCCTCCTACCGGGACACGCGTCATCACACCGGGGTTGTCGCGTAATGCCGGCAAGGCGCTCTCATCCAGCACCACCGCGCCGGCGTAGCGATGGCTTCCCTGGCGCGGGTGACCCTCAAAGCCTGTCACCTGCTCCCCGACAACATGGGCGACCAGCCAGTCTTGCGGCGCTTCCCGCCCCAGCGGCTGCACCAGCGCCAATGCCGGCTCATCGCGCACGCGCCATGCCGCCGCCAGCGCCGCAAGATTGGCGCGGTCCGTCACACAGTCACCGTTCACCACCAACGCGGGCAACTCACACGCAGCCAGCCCCGCCAGCGCTGCGACTGCGCTGCCTGCTGTCGTCCCTTGCGCCACGAACTTCACGCGCGCCGTACAGTCGTGCAGCGCGGCACGCACGCTGCCTTCGCCCGCCCCGGTCACCATCACAATCTGCTCAATCCCCAGGGAGGCAAGTTCTTCCACCAGACGACGCACCATAGCCTTTCCCGCGATAGGAAAAGCTGCCTTCTGGCGAATCACCGAATAGGGCCAAAAGCGGACTCCCGCCCCACCTGCCAGCACCACTGCGCTACGCACTGCTCGCACAGGTCGCCTCCGCCAAGAACTGTTGGATGCGCGCCACGGTCGCGTGAATCATCAGCGCCACGTAGTCGGGCAATGTAGGCCCGATCAGACGGTCGTCGCCCGTCGCGCAACACACCACGTCCACGTCGCTATACGGCCCGGCAGTCCCTTGCGCCCGGCTCCCCATCAGCATGAGACCGAGCCACGGCGCGCCGCTAAAACGCCGCGCCAACTCCGCCAGCGTTTCATGGTCCACCGTGGCACGCGCGCGGCTCACAGCGCTAGTCCCTCCCCTGCCGCTGCACGTCGCACGTTGGTCGCGGCTCGGTCATACGATGCCTCGTCCGGCAAATGCTCCAACATCACCGGCAAATCGGCATCCAAGCGCGCCAATTCGCGCAGCAGCACGCCCAGCGCCAAGCCCCCTGTCCCCGGCAACACCTCGTCCAGGTGTACGGTCAGTTGTTCACGCAAGACAATGTCCTTCAGGTGGACACTGCGAATCTGCGCGCCGAGCGTCGCCACAAACTCCCGTATCAGCCCGGCATTGTCATAGTAGCGCGGCGGGCTGTTCACCAGATTCACCGGGTCGAAATGCACCGCCAGTGCCGGGCGGTCAATCGCCGCCAACAGACGGACGTAAGCCGCCGTTGAATCGGGCCAAACCCACGGCATGGTCTCCAGCGTATAGAAGGTGCGCCGCGGCTGCACCGCGTCAATGATCTCGCGCACCGACGCCACAATCATCTCAAAGGTTTCCTCGCTGAGATTCGCCGGATGCGGCCCGTCCCAGCGTTCCCCGCGCGACCCGGTAATGTTGACACAACAGGCCGCGCCGATCTCATCCGCCAACGCCAGCGCCGCCTTGCATTTCTCCAGCGCCGCGCGGCGCACCGTCGGGTCCGTTGCAATCGGATTGCTCCACGCGCCGACTTCCGCGATCACAATATCCGCTTGCTCAGCTGCCTCGCGGAACGCCCGCACCGTCGCCGCGTCGCTCCCCGGTGCGAGCGGGCAATAGGCCGCGCGGTAGCCCTTCGCCTTCACCGCCGCAACCCACGCGGCGGGATCGTCATATTTTTCCAGAATCGGACCACCAAACCGCATCGCGATTCACTCCGTCTATGGCTACGCAGGCGTTCCGAGGCGCGCCCGCCGCAGAGCCAGCGCCTCGTCCACCATGCGCGCAATATCATACGTGGGCGCAAAACCGATGCGCTCCCGGCTCTTGCTCAAGTCAAACTCATAGTAAGTCGGCGGATACCCGCTAAGGCGCACCTCGATCATAGGCACTCCCAGTTCGGCGGACAGCCGTGGCACCACGTCCGCCCAGGTAAAGGGCGCCGGTCCTGCCAACTGAAAGACTTGCCCGCGTGCCTGGGGATGCGCCAACCCAGCCATCATGCCCGCCACAATGTCCTGAGCGTGTGCGATGTGCTTCTTATAGGCGCGACCTGAACCGTCGCGCGCTACCACCAGACATTGCTCCCCGTAAAGCGCTGCCGCTGCCTGCATCTGGGCATAGACTGCGCGCGCCTCCTCATTGTCCAGCCCAGCATAGACTCGCAGCCAGTGCGCCAGCCGGAACTGGCTATAATCCAGAATCTCCTCGCCCGCCATCGTCATGGCAAAGCGATAGACCGTCACCGGCATCTCCCACGTCCGCGCATAGCCCCGGCACAACTCCTCGCCCAACAGCTTGGTCAGCGCATATTGGCCGCGCGGCTCCAGCGGGAACTCGTCTTCACGAATGGGATGGGCCAAGCCGCCGGGCACATACTTGTCATAGACGGCATCGGTGCCGGCATACACAAATTGTTGCAACCGCGACCCCAACCCACACGCCGCTTCCAGCATATTGAAAGTGCCGCGCACATTGATCTCGAAGTACTCCTCATGCGTGAACGGACCACCCCCCTGGAAGGCTGCACCCAGGTGGAAGACGACCTCCACATCCGCCACCGCGGCGTTGACATCGGCAACCTCGGTCAGGCTTCCCTCCACCAGTTCCACACCCAGCGCGTGTAACCCGGCTACGCGCCGGTCGCGCGACCACACCAACCCGCGCACCCGATGCCCCGCCTCGACCAACCGCCGCGCCAGTTCGCTCCCAATGCGCCCGGTGATTCCGGTAATCAAGATCTCCATTGCGGCCTCCTACGCCACCGCCGCGGCAAAGAGCGCCTTCAGGTAACCGATGGAGTAGGCCCAGCCGGCTGTCTTGGTAGCGGTGTCGCCGGGAATCGCAGGAATATGGTCGGGGTTGATACAGCCGTTAAACCCCACCTTCTTCAGTTCCAGGAGAATCTTGAACATATTGAGGTCGCCGTCATCCAGCAGAGTCTCCTCAAACGCGCCCGCGGTCGCCAAGCTGCCGCGCACATTCCGCATGTGCACCATGAAAATCTTGCCCTTGCGCCCATAGTTGTTGATCTCATCCAAGACCAACGAACTGCCGCCTGCCTCGGCGCGCGTGCCGATGCAATAGACATACCCCACCATAGGACTCGGAAAAGCATCGGTCACGCGATGAAAACCCAGCGAGCCGAAGGGCGTGTCCACATTGGGCGTGTCCGACGGATGCACCGCCAAGCGAATCCCGTACTCCTCGGCAATGGGGACCATGCGCTCAAACGCATAGCAGAAGCGCTCCCACCACTGATTCAACGCCGCGCGCGAGGGCATCCGCCCTGCAACCATCCGCCGGGACTGCTCCTCCCCCGCAATGATGTCCAGCCCACTCACGGGTTCATTGTCCGTCCCGGTCTCCTCCACAATCAGCGTCTCCCCGCGTGAGCGATAGCCGCCGCGGTGCGTTGATTGGTAGCGCGTCGTCATGCGCGGAAAAACATCCCCAGCAAAACGCTGGCGTGCCAGCGGTAACTTCGCCTCGCCATAGACACGCAACGCTTCGCACGTCCGTGCCAATTCATCCTCAGCCCCTGCGCCGCCTGCCATAAAATTCTCCGACAAGTCGGGCAGCGTCACCCGGTTGATGTCCAGCCCAAAAGCGCGCAAACGCTTGCGCAGCGCCTTCACCTGTTCCAGGTCCGGCACACCCCGTTCCGCTACGCCAGGCATGTCGGTATCGCGACCAAAGTCAATGCAATCCGCCCCCAGCGCCGCCATCTGCGCCAGGAAGGTATCGGTCAACTCCGCGTTGTGCTTAAAGACCGCCACACGAAACATGGTTCCTCCCTTGAACAAGCCGGCTACGCTGCCGGCTGCGGAAATCCCTAACCGCTACACTGGGGAACATCAGGCCGACAACACCTCGTTCACCTCAGCCAGTTCGTCGCTGCTCAGGCTCCATTCGCCGCTGCGTACATTGGCCTCCACCTGGGCGACGCTTGTCACGCCCGAAATTACCGAGCTAACCGCAGGCTTAGCCAACAACCATGCGTGCGCCAAGTCCGCCATGCTCTTGCCGCGCGCCTGCGCCCAGGCAGTCAGCTTCTCCAGCTTGGTATAG
>CAKZVN010000047.1 GCA_937922105.1 uncultured Litorilinea sp. | reverse complement strand
AGCGCTGGCGATTAGGCTGATCAGGAACGCGCCCAGGTAGCCCCAGTTGCCGAAGCGCAGGACGAACTCCGGGTTGAAAGCCAGCCAAAAACTGGCGGCAGTGATGACGACGATGGCAGCAATGCTTGCCGCTACACGCAGGGGGCGCCCGCGGTCGGTGGTTTCCGTGACATAGCGGACGCCGGGGAGCGTCCCTGCCTGTGCGTTCTCGTCGTTCATCTACACCTCCCCCCGTACCGGTCGGCGGACCGGTCTACGACTACGCCGGCGAATGTACCTTGCCCGCCGGTGTGACTCTACCTGCACCGTTCTGGAAACTCGCCGCTTCCAAAACGGTGGATCAGCCGGAATTGTTTCACTCCGTCACAATCTCCACAGCGAGAATACTATCCGCGGTGGTGAGTTCGTCCAGTACTTCCAGTCCCTCGTCAATCTGGGCGAAGAAAGCCAGTTGCTGTTCGACTTGTTCAGGTGGGTCCACCAGGGCGATGAGAAGCTGGCTGCTGCTGCTGAGCAGCGTGCCGTCGGGCAACTGGTCTACCGGGATGTAGGTGATCGCGCCCACGGTGGTGCCGGTGAGCGCGCCCAACTCAGCCGCGAAGGAATAGCCTGCGTCGTTGAGCGGGTTGTTGTCCGGCGCGCCCAAGATGATGGAATCGCCGGGGCGCACCAGGCTGATGGGCGTCTGGTCATAGAAGCCCAAGTTGGCTAAGACGACAAAGTTGTTGACTGCCAGCGGCGCCTCGGCAGCATAGAGCCGCGCGCCGAGGACGCCCTTGCTGGTACGGATGATGGCGCGATAGGAGAGCGAGGGATCAATGACCAAGTCGGGCGCGGTGTTGAAGCGGTTGACGCGTTCGCGCGCGGGCATAGACGCCAGCGGGCGGTCGCGGCTGTCCAGGCTGCTGGGCGCGTAGGGCGTGGGCGTGGGCAGCGGGGTCGGCGTCGGCGGCGCGGGGGTGGGCGTGGGCAGAATGCTCACGTCCGACTCCTCGATGATCACGGTATAGAGCGTGTCACCAGGATAGTCAGGCTGGGCCGCGGGGTCACGCCGCGTCAAGCGGCTCAGGGTGTCCGCGCCCTCGATGACTTCGCCGAAGATGGTGTGGTTATAGTTCAGCCAGTCGGTGACGCTGAAGGTGATGAAGAACTGGGAACCGTTGGTAGCGGGGCCGCGATTTGCCATCGCCAAGAGACCGGGGCGATCGAAGACCAGACCGGGATAGAACTCATCCTCGAAAGAATAGCCGGGACCGCCTGCCCCGGTGCCGGTGGGGTCGCCGGCTTGAGCCATGAAGCCGTCCAACACGCGATGAAAGACCGTATCGTCGTAATAGCCTTGGCGCGCCAGAAAGACAAAATTGTTGACTGTCTTGGGCGCACGGTCGGCGAAGAGTTGGATGCGGATGTCGCCGCGATTGGTCTTGAGCGTGGCGTAGTAGTACTTGCCCGGCTCCAACTCGTATTCCGGAGGGGCGGAATACATCCCGTTGCGCTGCATGGGGGGGAGTGCGGCGGCAGGCCCGCGCTCGGTCAAGACGGGCGGCGGAACGGTCGGTTCACCGGTCGGTGCACCGGTGATGGTGACCGGCGCCGGGGTGGGCGTGGGGGTCGCCGCCGCAGGCGGAGGGACAGTCGCCGTGGGAACGCGCGGCGTGCCCACCGGCTCATCACTACCGCCGCAAGCCGCCAAGAGCAATGAGAGCCAAACCGCCAAAATGATCATCAGGGGCCGGGCGTGACGCCCCCTGACTGCCGAGCGCACGGACGGCCCGGTCCCACCACGATACCCACCATACAGAGACATTTATGAAAGGCTCCTTGCCTGTTCGGGGGGCGGCTCCGGCTCGCGGACACCGCCGTTCCGAAATTCCAACCACCAGAGTCCGAAGAGCGCGACCACCGTCACGACGGCGGCGACAAAGATTGCTTCCGGCAACGTAGCTTGGGTGATAAAGACCGACAGCAGGCCGATGGCGCCTGCCAACAAGTAACAGATGAGCACTGCCTCGCGGCGGCTGCCGGTCATGCGCGCCAGGCGGTGACTCAGGTGATCTTTGCCCGGCGTGGTCAGCGGGTTTTTGCCGCGGCGCAAGCGCGAGGTAAAGACCAACGTCGTGTCGAAGATGGGCAACGCCATGACCAAGACCGGGATCATCCAGGTAACGGTGGGGATGTTGCTAGGGAAGCGCAACTTGATGGCGACCGCCGCCAGCAGGAAGCCCAGAAAGAGGCTGCCGGTGTCGCCCATGAAGATATGCGCGGGGTTCCAATTGTAGATCAGAAAGCCCGCGCACGCGCCCGCCAGCGCGGCGGCGAGCGCGCCCACCAAGTATTGGCGGCTCATGGCTGCCAAAAGGGTGAAGAAGACCGCCGCAATCATGGCAATGCCGCCGGAGAGGCCGTCCATGTTGTCCATCAAGTTCATGGCGTTGGTAATGCCTACCACCCAGACCATGGTGACCGCAATGTCGAGCCAGCCGCCGAAAAGTTGGACTTGCACGCCGCTGTAGATGAGCACCGACGCCGCTATCAACTGCCCGCCCAATTTGATATAGCTCCCCAAGCCCCAGCGGTCGTCAATGATGCCCATGAGGCTCATGAAGCTGGCTCCGGTGAAGATACCCACAAACTCGCGAATGTAGGCGCGGTCGCCAAAAAAGACCAAGACAAGCACAAAGGAAATGTAGATGGCTGCGCCGCCCAAGAGCGGCACAGGCATGACATGAATCTTGCGCGCGTGGGGATTGTCCACCACGGAGTAGCGCAGGGCAAGGCGACGCATGACCGGTGTGCTGCCGATGGCGAGCAACAGCGCGGTGAACGCGATCAGCAAATAGGGTGTCATCCGTGCCTCCAGTCCTCTCTCAATCCGTTGCAACAGGTTGTGCCGGCCCCATGCGCGTGCATGGTCTAGCCGCCGGCTTCCAACGTTTCGATCAGCCCGCGGATGGAGGGCTGTTGGTCCACCGGGGCGAGCGCCAGTGCTTGGATGGCATAGGGCAGCGCGTCGGCTGCGCGCCCCAACTCGCGCAAGACCTGGGCGGTGAGCAAGGGATACCGGTAGTTGTCCGGTTCGAGCGCCGTCAGCGCCGCCAGTGTCTCCAGCGCGGCGTTCTGGTTGCCCACGCTGCGGTAGAGATTGAAGAGCGTATTGAGCACACCGCTGTCGTCCGGTGTAAGGGCACGGATGGCTTCGTATTGGACGATGATCTGGTCGGTGCGTCCCTGGGTCTGGTAGAGTTGGGCAGCCAACTGGCGTAGCTGGATGATCTCGCCGACGTTGCCCGCGGGCGTGGCGGCAATGGCGCGTTCGGTCCATTCCAGGGCGCCGTCAATATCGCCTTGATCGCGGTGGAGCACCGCCCAGTTGCGCATCGCGCCCACGTTGTTGGGCTGGATGTCCAAGACGAGCTTGGTGGTATCAATGGCTGCTTGCAGATTGCCGGCGCGCGCATAGGCGACGCCCAGATAGGTGAGCAGTTGCGGGCGTCCGGGCAACTCTTTGACCCCTTGCTCCAAAATTTCCACACTGCGCTCCGGTTGACCGAGGCGCTCGTAATGGTCCGAGAGCAGCAGATAGGTCTGGTCGAAGCGATTGTCCAAGCTGAGGCTGTGCAGGTAGGCGGCTTCGGCCTGGTCATACTCCCCGCGCGCAACGTGAGCGTTGCCCTTCTCGTTCCAAAGATGCGCGGCATTGGGGCTAAGCGTTACCGCCATCTCATACTGGGCGATGGATTTGTCCAGCATGGTTTGCCGTTCTTGTTCGTCGTTGCTCAGGTCATACCAAGTGCGGTAGAGGCGGGCCAAGTTGGCGGTGTGGTCGGTGTTGAGCGGGTTGACCTTTTGCGCCTCGCTCAGCACCAGCTCCGCCGCGCGCAATAGATCGCGCTGTCCCATTAAGCTGACCGCTTCGGGCGTCAACTCCAACACGTCGGCGAGGGTGGCGTCTGCCGGCAGGGGGAAGGTGCCGCTTTCCGGTGCGCGCTTGGCCTGTTCCAGCAAGGCGCGGCCCAAGAAGAGCATGTAGTGGTCTTCGGTGCGCCGCGCGTTGAGCGCGCGGCGGTATAGTTCCACACTGCTGACCCAATTGCCTTGCGCGTCGAATTGTTGGCCCTGTTTATAAATAATGTCGGCGCGCACCAGGCCGATGTTGACCGTGCTGATGACGGCGAAGATGGCAACACTCAAGACAGCGCCCACAGCCAACGTCAGGGCTGGGCGCCCCAGCGCGGGGACTTTGCGCTCACGCAGCGCGGGCCAGGCAAAGACGACGCCGCTCACCGCCAGCCAAATCACCACCAGCCAGGTGAAGACGGCAAAGTGCCCCTCCACAACGCCCAACTGACTGTTGAGATCGGTGCCGGCGATGCCGGGAATCAGGCGCGCCGACTGGATCAGTCCATAGGTCAGCCACCCGCCCCAGACAATGAGCGCGTGGAGTCCCAGCCGGCGCAGCCACCAGCGCAGGCCCGGCGCGCGGCGCTGGTGCAGCGACTCCGACGCCAGCCCGATGATGGCTGCCACTGCCCACGTGAAGAGCAGCAGGAAGAAGACATAGGGGCTGAAGACCGGCTCGCCGAAGCGAATACGCTGGAAGATGGCGGAGAAGAGGATGTCGAAGGGGTTGGTCTTGGCTGCGCTGTTGGTCGTATAGAGAAAGACCAGCGTGAAAAAGATCAACAGATCAACCATGACGCTGGCGGGCAGCCCGGCGCTGTCTACGGCGCGCGGCGCAGCCGGGCGAACGACACGACCGCCACGCTTGCGCGCACGGCTGCTCTCACGGCTTACGCTCTCTGCCACTTGGGGCGCAGCCGGTTCCTCCCGGCTCAGGGCAAAGGCTTCCGGCGCGGCCCAGCGCATCCCGACCACCACCAGCAGCGCAGTCTGGACCCAGAAATAGGTGCGCGTGGCGGCGATGGCAATGCCGAAGTGGATCTCCACGAAGTGCGCGGTGATGGAAGCGAGGATGCTGATGATCAAAAGTTGGCGCGGCAAGTCGGCGCGCGTCCAGCCCAATTCAGGGTGAAGAAAAGCCGAGAGGGTCACATACGCGCCTAGCCCCAGGATGAGACCAGTGGGTAAGGCGACGCCGAAATAATCCCAGGAGTTGGTAAAGGCGGTGAAGAGCCAGACCATGCCGCCGGCGGCAAGGGCCAATAGGCTCCCAAAGAGCAATGAGTCGCGACGGTTGACCAAGAGACCCAGCCAGCGCAAGGCCCAGTAGAAAATCGCCACAAAGAGGGTGAGATAGGCGGCGAAGCCCAGGCTGCCGGTGATGACCAAGGCATCCCACGTTTCATTGTGGGAGCGGTCCGGGCTGGCGTTGCGCGCTTCCAGCTGCGCCAGTTCCGGCGGGTAAAAGGGATTGTAGGCGATCCACATGGTTTCCGGCCCATAGCCGACCAACGGACGTAGCGGGTTGAAGGGGTCGGCGCGACCGTCGGGGAAGACGAGGGGGGCGTGGGGAGCCGCCATACGCGCCGCGCCTTGCCAAATCAACACACGCACGCGCCCGGTGCCGTCGTCGGCTTCCAGCAAGGTGGTCAAGCGCCCGACATAGGGCAGGTCTTCCATCCACTTGAAGTAGGGCGTGGTGTTCATGGCGACCAGCAACAGCGCACCGGCAACACCCAGCCCGATCCAGCCGGAAGTCCACAGCCGGTAGCGTTTGGGGCGCAGCGCGGTAAAGAGCAACAACACGAAGATATAGATACCGAAAAACAGCCCCAGCCACGGCCCGCGACTTTGCGTCCAGAAGATCGCCAGCAATTGCACCACCAAGATAAAGAGATAGGCCCCGCCCGCAACCGAGGTCGCGATGTCGTGGCGGTTGCCTTCCTCTTCGGGTTTGTGTCCCAGGAGATAGGCAAAGCTGCTGAAGACACGTTCCAACGTAAAGAAGAACGCCATGATCAAATAGGCGGCAAGGAAGATGGCGTTGCCTGCGTTCGCCGCAATGCGCGTCGTCACATCGCCGCCCCAGGGCAGGGGGTCCAGTTCGCGATGTTGCAAGACACCGTAGATCGAGATGGGCAAGCTGGTGATGATGATGGCATATTGCAGCCGACGCAATTGTTCGGGCCGACGCAAGTGGGCGATGGTGAGCAGCGCAATGATGACGTAGCTGAGAAAGGTGTAGGTCCCCTGGAGACGCTGGTAGGAACCCCACCAGCTGACGAAGCGCGCCACACTGAAACCAGTGCTGATGAGATAGGCTGCCACGATCAGGAGAATGGGCAACAACAGCGGCAGACCCAGACCGCGACGCCACCACGGCACAGGCGCGGCCTCGTCGCCGTTTGCGCCGGACGCGGCAGGGAGCCAGGCCGGCCCGCCGTTGGCGAGCTTGATCAGCCAGGCGAGCAGCATGACCAACGCCACCGAGCGGATCAGGCTGATCTTGTCCGGCTCGAAGACGCGGCTGGAAAAGACATTAAAGAAGAGCGGCGCCAACACCAGCGCGGCCAACCAGCCGGCTTCGATTACGCCGTTCAACCAGGCATCGAGCTTTGTTCTGGAGAGCATAAAGTTCCGTCTGTCAATCACTCACTGCTGTGCGGTTGCATCCGACCGGCAAACAGCCGCCAAGCAGAATGGTTGCCGTAACGTGCAGACCGGGCCGCGGCCTGATCCCCAGCGGCATTCAATTGGGTATCGTACCGCAGGCCGCGCGGCGGGTCAAACGAGTCAGGGCGCGCCTGCGTGGATGCGGCATTCCGGGCTGCGTGGGGGGTCAAGCAAAGGCGGACAGGGTGACCTCGCGCCCGCTGCGCGCCGACTCGTAGATCGCCAAGACCAATTCCAGTGAGCGCCGCGCCGCATGACCGGGCGTGCCCGGCGGGCGTCCCAGGCGCACCGCTTCGGCAAAGTCGCGGATCACCTCGCGGTGGCTATAGCCATAGACGGAGGGCGGGTCCACAAGCTGGCTGGTGAGCAACTCGGCTTCCTGTTCCAGTTCGCCTTCGACCTTCCACAGCACGATGCGATTGAGCGCGGTGCCGCCGATCTTGACTGAGCCGCGCTCGCCGAAGATCGCCACCGAACCCTCCAAATTTTGGGGCCAAGTCAAGGTGGAGCCTTCGATGGTTGCCAACGCGCCGCTGGTGAAGCGCACCACTGCAACGCCCACATCCTCGGCTTCCATCCGGTGCGCCAGGGTGGCGCTATAGGCAAAGACCGATTGCACCGGCCCCATCAACCACTGCAGCGCATCAATGTGGTGGATGCTCTGGTTCATGAGCGCGCCGCCGTCCATAGCCCAAGTGCCGTGCCAGCCGTCTTCGTAATAAGACTGGGGGCGATACCAGCGCACGCAAGCATTGCCCAAGTAGAGCCGGCCCAGCTTGCCCTGGTCAATGGCTGTGCGCAGCCGTTGCATGGGCGGGTTGTAGCGATTTTGCAGCACCACGCCCAGTGTGCGCCCGGTGGCTTCGCTCATGGCGATCATGCGGTCGGCGTCTTCCAGGGTGATGGCAATGGGCTTTTCCACCAGGACATGCTTGCCCGCCTGCATGGCGTCCAACGCAATCTGGGCGTGCAGCCCGCTGGGCACGCAGATACTCACCAGGTCAATGTCGTCGCGCGCCAAAAGGGCGTGGTGGTCGGTATAGGCCGTCGCGCCGTATTCCTGCGCGAAATGCTCGGCGCGGCTGGGCTTGATGTCTGCCACCGCAACCAACTCGGTCTCGCTCAATTGCCGGTAGGACTGGGCGTGGCGCGGGGCAACGCGACCACACCCGATCAAGCCGCAACGTAGGGTCATGCCGGGAATCTTTCGTGGCAAGGGTGGGAGGCGGGTGATTCAAGCATGGGCAGAGCCTGCCAGCGCTTCTTGGTAAAACGCAACAGTGTTGGCGAGGAGCGCGTCCTTGCTGAAGACGGCGCGGGCGCGCGCCAGGGCAGCCGCAGCCATGCGCCGGCGCAGCGCCTCGTCGGTGAGCAGTGCGTTGATTGCGCCTGCCAGCGCGGCGGGGTCGCCGGGGGGAACGACAAAGCCGGTATCGCCGTGTTGGTTGACAAAGGAGGTCCCTGTGCCCAGTTCGGTGCTGATCAACGGCAGACCGCACGCCAGCGCCTCGATGAGGACAATGCCGAAGGCCTCGGCCCGGTTGGTCGAGGGCAGGACGAAGAGGTCGGCGGCGTGATAGGCCGCGACCTTTTGTGCGTCGTCTACCTCGCCCAGGAACGTCACCCGCTCGTGCAGTCCGTTGGCCTGTGCCCGGGCGCGCCAGGCCGCTTCCATCATGCCGCTGCCGATGATGAGCAGGTGCGCGTCGGTCTGCGGCAGCGCGTCCAGGAGGACATCCACGCCTTTGTAGTGGCGTAGCTTACCCACGAACAGAATGAGCGGGCGCGGCCCATAGCGACTGCGTAACGCCTGGGCCGCGGCTTCCACGGCGGGCGTGCGCGCAAAGCTCGCCACGTCTACGCCGAAGGGGATCACGCGACACTTGTCGGCGTGGGGACGCAGAAAGGGCGACGATTGGATATAGGCCTGCGACGCCACCGCAATCAGGTCGGCCCGGCGCAAGACAGCGCGCAGGAAAGGACGATAGAGCGTGCCCAACACCTTTTGACGCACGATGTCCGAGTGATAGGTGAGGACGAAGCGCCGGCTGCACCCCAGCAGTAGGTGACCCAACTCACCAGGGGGATAGGGCAGGTGCGCGTGTGCGATGTCGGCCCCCTGTTCCATGCGGCGCAGGTGGCGATAAAAATCCAGGCTCACAGGCGCGGAGGAGACATTGAGCAACCGTCCAGCCTTGACCACCTGCACGCCGTTGAGCGTGGTCTGCTCGGTGCGCGGGCCGGTGTTGGTGACCAGCACCTGGCTCTCGATGCCCTGGGCTTGCAACCCCTCGGCTAAGAGGCGGATCATGTTTTCGATGCCCCCGACCACTGGGGCGTAATCTTTGTAGATATGTAGCACACGCATAGGCGCATTATCGCACAGGCGGGCCAAAAGAGGAGAGCGCGCCGTGCGGCGAACGGTTTACACGGTGGTCCGACCGCGCCCGGCAAGGTCGCGATAGACCGCCAGCGTTTCGTTGGCAACGCGACGCCAGCTGAAGCGGCGGGCATGGGCAAGCCCGCGCTGGCGCAGCGCGGCGCACACGTCACTGTGGGTGGCGGCTTCGCGCAAGACTGCCGCCAAACCGGTGACATCGTCGGGGGCGAAGCGCAGGGCTGCGTCACCCGCTGCGTCTTCCAGCCCCGGCGCGTGGCTGCACGCCACGGCCGCGCCGCAGGCCATTGCCTCGATCACCGGCAAGCCGAAGCCTTCGTAGCGGCTGGGATAGACAAAGAGCGTACACGCGCCGTAGAGCGCGGGCAGATGCTCGTCGTCAATGGGGCCGAGGAAGCGCGCGCGCTCGCCCAGACCAAGCTCCGCAGCGCGTACTTTGGCGGCGGGGTAGCGCGCGTCCCAAGCCCCGCCGATGAGCAATGGCGGCGCGCTCGCGTCCAGCAAGGCATAGGCTTCCACCAACCGCACCAGGTTTTTGTGGGGCTTGTTGATGCCTACATAGAGAAAGTAGTGGGGCGGCAAGTGATAGGCGGCGCGCGCCCGGGCGATGGCTGCGTCGGTGGGCGGGCGAAAGTGCGCCGCCGGAGCCAGGGGGATGGTGGTGATGCGGCTGGGCGGGAGGCCAAAGCGCGCTTGGAGGTCGCGCTGGGTGGCGAGCGAGATCGCAATCACATGCTCGGATGCAGCCAGCGCCAGTCGCGTCGCCACCCGGAAGAAGAGCCGCGCCCGCCAGGAGACCGTCTCCGGGCGCGTCAACGCAATAAGGTCGTAGACGGTCAACACCGTGGGCAGACCGGGGCGATAGGGCATGAGGTAGTAGGTGCTGTGATAGACCGCGCGCCGCGCGCCCAGTGTGCCGCGCCACGGACGCAACTGCGCCGGGATGGCCCACTGTTGGGCGAGGGCAAAGGGCGAGACGCGCGTGGCGTGTGTGGTGACCGCGGGCCGGCCCGCGGCGAAGTCCGGCGGCAGGGTCGTGTGCGCGGCGGGTGTGAGGAGATGCAACTCCTCCCCAGCGCGCAGCAGCGGCGGCAACTCGGTCGCAAGGTTGACCACATAGCGCCCAATGCCGGGAAAGTGGGGCGTAGCCGTGCGCGCGTCTAGGATGTAGGTGGTCATGTGCTAGGCCAAGGGGTCATGGGCGCGGCGCAGGACGCGCGTGCGCACGAACGCTTGCAGCCACGGGGGCAAGAGACGCAACCCGCGATGCCGCGCCAGACGCAGCCAATACCAGGGATTGCCCCGGTGTAGGCCGTGGCGCAGGCTGACTTGCATGGACTCGCGCCAGTGCTTCTCTTCGTTGGTGACCGATTTGGAAGTGTCGTGAAAGCGAAACGCGGCCAATGTCTGCGGCAAGTAGAGACCGGGCGCAACTTTACCCAGCCGGATGAAAAAATCATGGTCCATGCAGTAATGCAGGGTCGGGTCGAAGAGACCGGCTTGCTGCATGGTCGTGCGCCGCCAAAAGGCAGCCTGTTGCGGCACAAACTCCCCGCGCTCGATCATGCGCTGCACCTGGAACGGGCGCCCGCGGATGAGGCCGCGCGGGGTGCCGTCGGCGCGGATGGCTTGGCAATCGCCATAGACCAAACCCACCGCGGGGTTAGCCTGAAACGCGGCGGCAACGGCTGCCAGCGCGCCGGGCAGGTAAAGGTCGTCGGAGTTGAGATAGGCCAAAATGTCGCCTGTGGCGCGGCGCATGCCCTTGTTGATGGCGTCAGCCTGACCCGCATCCGGCTCGGAGACCCAACCGATCCAGCGTTCATAGCGGCGCAGCATCGTTACGGTTTGGTCGGTGGAGCCGCCGTCCATAACCAAGTATTCCAGGTTCGGGTAGCCCTGGAGCAGGACCGAGCGGATGGTCTCTTCGATGTAGTCACCCTGGTTATAGGAGGGGGTGACGATGGTAATGCGCGGCGCGTCCGCGCAGACCGTGGGCGCGGGGGCGTCGGTCCACGGCCAACCGCGGCGGTTGGCAGGCGGGGCAGGCAAGTCGTTAAGCATGGCGACGCTCCGCGGCGGTGGGGACGGGCGCGCGCGCGTCCAGAATCTCACGATACCAGGCGAGATAGGTCTCGACCTGGCGCTCTAGGCCGAAGCGACGGGCTGCATCGGTTGCGGCGTTGTGTGCGAGGATGGCGCGCAGCGGTGCATCGGTCAAAAGGCGTTCAATGGCCGCGGCTATGGCTGTGGCATCCCCCGGCGGGACAAGAATGCCCGTGGGGTCTGCGGCATGGTCGAGGGGGATGACTTGCTCCGGGATGCCGCCCACTGCGGTCGCAACCACGGGTGTGCCGCACGCCAGTGCTTCCAGGACAGTATTGGGAAAGGTATCGGCGCGCGCGGCGTGAATATAGAGGTCTGCGGCGCGATAGTAGGCTGCCACGATGGTCGGATCGGCCTGAAACGGGATGAAGCGGATGCGGGCTGCGCCGATCTGTTCTGGGGGCGCGTCCTCGCCCAGGGCAATGAAGTGCAGGTCGGCCCCGACTGGCTGGTCCGCAACGCAGGCGATGGCCGCGCGCAAGGCGGCGAAGTCTTTCCACGGGTTGGCGCGGATGCCGTTGGCGGCAAAGAGGACCAAGCGCGCCGCGTCAGGCAAGCCCAGGTCACGCCGTGCCTGGGCACGGTCGCCTGGCTGAAAGATCGCCAGGTCTACACCATTGGGAACGACGCGCGCCTGGACGATCCCACTGCGCAACATAGACTGTTCGACCTTATCCATCAACCAGCGCGACGGAGTGGCGACATAGAGACGGCTTGCGTGGTAGATTGCCTGTTTGCGCTGCCAGTTGAATGCGGTGGCGTCGCGGCGCACTGCCGGATACAGGCTCAGGTCCGGGCAACTGCCGCAACCGCTACGCCAACGTTCGCAGCCCAGCGAATGCGCGCAATGTCCGCTCAAGAGCCAGGCATCATGTAGCGTGAGCACCAGCGGCGCCTGTCTGCTCAGGTATGGGAGCGCGCGCAGGTCGAAATAGTTGTGGTGCAGGTTGTGGGCGTGAATCAAGTCGGGTGGGTGGGGCTGGCTCTCCAGCAGATGCCAGGCACCGGGAAAGTGGAAATTCTCGACCCCGCGCAGATAGTCGAGAACGCCAGCAGGCGCAGCCAACGCGCGCACGGCGCGACTCAGCCGCGTGCGTGGATAGCGGGCGGGGTCGCGGCGGGCGAGATAGGCGTGTAGGCTCCACCACAGGCGCGACCAGGGGTTGCGCGTGGCGGCATTGGGCAGGGGCAGCACATGGGGATCGGCGGTGAGTTTGTGACCGACGGCGAGCCGGGCATCATGCCCGCGCGCACGATAGGCACGTTGCAACTCCCAGGCGACGCGCTCTGCGCCGCCGCCCAAGTCGGCCCCACTGATTTGGAGAATCCGCATGGTCCCGGCAGGTTGCATGGCGTGCGCGGTCACGAATACGGCGACGAGTGGCCCGACATCATATTTCTACGTGCTTGACTCGCTATGGTTTCCTGTGATGACGCGACGCTGATGCTGCAGCCGTTCGCGCACGAGCCTTGCCGCGGCTGCGGCGTCACTCGGGCGCAGCCGAGAGAGGACAGCCGACGCGATGGGTGGATGGGCGCGCACGAGGCGCGCCAACTCGCGCAGATATTCGGCGCGAATCCAACGTGCTTCCTGGGGCGAGAGGTGATAGCGAGCGCGCATCGCGTCCCACAAGCGGTCCAGCAATTCCATCGCCTGCAGGGCCGCTTGCGCGTTGGGGTAGCGCTGGTTAATCAAATAGGTAATGGTCGGCGGGTCGGCGGGTTCGCCCAGCAGGTGGGTATAAACGAGTTGGCGGCTCGCTACTTCCATTTGGTTGATCTCATCGGAGCGCATGTTGCTCGTGACTTGGGAAGCGTGGCGCCGGTACTGGAATAACATTTCCGGTAAATTAGCAAACGTCGTGCGGTTGAAGATACGACACCACAGGTCCAGGTCATGCTGGCTATTGTGGGTGAGCCGATAGCCGCCGGCACCCTCTAACACAGCGCGCTGCATCATGACAGAGGGGTGAGCAAGTGGATTGAGATAGAGCAGCATCCACACGCAGCAGGGGTGGGTGAGCGGTACGCGCGCAGCGTGCGGCAACGGCTTGCCCTCGGCGTCAATCAGTTGATATGTACAGCCGACTACACCGACCTGGGGGTGAGCGCGCAGGAACTGCTGCTGGCGTTGCAGACGATGGGGCAAACAAATGTCGTCGGAGTCCATCGGTGCGATGAGCGCGCCGCGCGCAACCGTCAACGCACGATTGCGCGATTCGGCGATGCCGAGATTGCGGTCGTTGCGTAACAGGACAATGCGGTCGTCGCGCGCAGCGTAGCGGGCCAGGATGGCAGGTGTCTCGTCGGTGGAGCCATCGTCAATGATGACCAACTCGAAATCGGCTGCGACTTGGCCCAAGACACTGTCAATGGCCTGCGCCAGATAACGTGCGCCGTTATAAACTGAGATGATGACACTGATGTCCGGTGGCGGCATGGAACCCAGTCTATCCTGAACGGACGCGGTCGGCAAGGTCGCGCGCACGCCGGTAGCTTAGCGAGAAGAGGCGATATAGCCTCGGCGGCAGGGACTGGCGCAGCCAGGTACGCACCTGCCCTGGGCGGTGTTCGCGACCGGTGAGCATGTGCTGCTCGAAGGTGATGCGGTCGGCGACGCGATTGCGCGCGACGGCAGGCGGGTGGCGCAATGGGAAGTCCAGCGCACCGGCGGTCAAGGATGCCAGGCGGCTAGAGGTGTCGGTCGAGTGCGTTCCACGCGCGTCGAAGCCGAGGTTGGTGACCAGGTTGACCGCCGGGGTGATGGAGAGACCGCGTTGCTGCCAACAGGTATAGGTCCACTGGTAGTCCCAGGTGTTGATTTCGCCTGCGTAGACCTGATTGAAGAGCGCGGCGTAATGCCGATAGATCGCCGGATCGGCGATGTAGTCGCGCAGGGCTTGGCGCGTGCGCGCATTGGCCCACTGCGACATCTCCGAATCGTAGGCCTGCCAGGCGCGCCGCCAAGTGGCCCAGCCCCAGATAAAGGCAAAGACGGAGAAGTCATACGAGTAGGGCGCGGGGCCGCCGTGTCCGTATTGATAGTTGTCGCCGCTGACCATCATGACCGATTCGTGCGTAGCGTAGCGGTCCAGCATCTCGGCGCAAAACGGGAAGAACGACGCGTCGGGCAAGCAGTCATCCTCCAGGATGATACCCGCCTCGACGTGGGTGAAGAACCAGGTGATGGCGGAACTGACGGCCTGTTTGAGACCGAGATTGGCCGGGCGATAGAGCGTGGTGACCCGGCAGGGCCAGTCGAACTCGGCGATCACCGCGCGGGCGGCGCGACAAAGCTCATCCTCGCCAGGGCGGTCGGGGCGTGGGCCGTCCGCTGCGACAAAAAGATGGGCCGGTTGCGCCCGGTGGACGGCCGCGCAGACCTGGCGAGTCAGGTCGGGGCGGTTGAAGATCAGCAAGAGAACAGGGGGACAAGGCCGCATGGTGCAGGTCTGCTCCGTAGGCACGACTATAACAGAATCCACTCGTCCGGTACGCGCCCGGCCGTCTCGACCGCAACGCCGGTGAACCAGCGGCGTGGGGCAATGACGATTTGTCCGGGATGGGCCGCCAGCCACGCGCCCCACCAACTGAAGCTGCTGTTGGCGATGATGTGGTGTTTGCAGCGGCTCATGAGACGTAGGTCTTCGTGGTCCGCGGCGGCGCCGTTGTGCTCCACATAGGTGACGGGCGACGGCAAAGGCAAGGCCTGTTTCACCCAGGGAAGATCGTCGGAAAAGACATAGAAATGCGGTGCAGTGACGGAGGTCATGAGGCGCGCCGTTGCAGCTTGGTAATAGTCCACGCCCAGCAGACCGTGATAGCGGTTGACCTTGGGGTCGGCGGCATAATCGCCGCGACGCACGTGCACGCTGACGGCCTCCGTTGCCTCGATCTCTTGGAGCAGGGCTTGATTTTGCGGGGATGGCGGCTCTCTGAAAGTGAAGTCGGCCCGAATCTGATCGGAGATGTCGGCAAAATAGCGGTCGCTTTGCCAAAAGCCCGCCAGATAGGCGCTGCGCTGGATGCGCAGCACATCCGGGTCGAAGTTGAGCGTGCGCTCGACAATGATGGCGCGGCGGTGGAACGGCACAAAGAGCCGCGACAGCCGATAGCGCAGCCAGTTGAGCGAGAGACGACGCCGTGGCTTCACGCGGTAAATTTCAGCGTCGGTGGCAAAGTGCTCCACGATGTTGAAGACGCCGAGCCGGTAGGTACGCAGGTTTTGTTTGGCGTAGCCGCTGATGTCGAGTTTTAGCGCCAAGCCTGCACGCAGAGCAACGCCGCGTCCCGTCGCGTATTGAAACATCTGGTTGCCCAACCCGCCCAACAACTCGACAATGATCATGGTTTGTGCGCTGTGGACAGTGAGTCCCACCTGTGCGGTTGCCGGTTTACGTTGCCGGATGGCTCACCGGCTGATGGGGTGTGGCGTGGGCTTGCAAGCGCCAGAGCGCGGCATAGCGCCCGCCCAGCGCCAGCAACTCGTCATGCGTGCCTTCTTCGACTTTGCGCCCCTCGTCCAGGACGATGATGTGGTCGGCCTTGACGACGGTAGACAGACGGTGGGCGATGACCACCAGGGTGCAATCTTGGCGCAGTGTTTCGATGGACGCTTGGATCAAGCGCTCCGACTCGCTGTCCAGTGCGCTGGTGGCTTCGTCGAAGAGCAGGAGGTCGGGCCGCCCAATTACGGCGCGCGCGATGGCGATGCGCTGGCGCTGCCCGCCGGAGAGCCGGAAGCCGCGGTCGCCCACCTGGGTGTCGTAGCCCTGGGGCAGCTGGGTGATGAAGTCGTGCGCGTTGGCCATGCGCGCCGCCGCAATGACCTCCTCGTCGCTGGCGTCGGGCTTGCCGAAGCGGATGTTCTCCGCCACGGTGCGGCTGAACAAGAGGGTATCTTGGTCCACGACACCTAAACGGCGACGCCAACTCGCCAAGTCCAACTGTTGCAGATCAACGCCGTCCACCAGAATCACGCCAGTGGTGGGCGCGTAGATGCCCAGCAGCAGGTTGATGATGGTGGACTTGCCCGCGCCGCTGGAGCCGACCAGCGCCACCATGCGCCCCACCGGAATCTCGAAACTGAGATCGGTCAGGGCGTTGCGCTCGCCGCGCGGATAGCGCAGGCTGACCTTGCGAAACTCCACGCCCTCGCGCAGTGCCTCCACCGGCTTCCCCGGTTTATACTCCAGTTCCTTGCCCTCCATGTTGAGGAGCGTGGCGATGCGCAATAGGAAGGGCCATTCGGCGCTCGCGCCGCCGATGTGGTGGTTGAAGGCGGCGATGCGCGGCATGATGCGATAGAGGATAAAGACATAGGTCACCAAGCCGCCGATG
>CAKZVN010000046.1 GCA_937922105.1 uncultured Litorilinea sp. | reverse complement strand
CGCGCATTGACGGCGCCCACCCGGTGCAGGTGGTGGTCAACATCATCCTGCCGCTGATCCTGCCCACGCTGGTGGTGGCGCTCTTTAGCCTCACCCTGAGCGGCATGAACGGGGTGGGCATGATTTTCTCCCTGACCGGAGGCGGACCCGGTACATCCACCGAAGTGTTGAGCTATCTGCTCTATTCGCTGGGCTGGGGCCAGTTGGAGTTCGGGCGCGCAGCGGCGTTGGCAATGCTGATTGCGCTGGTCAATTGGTTGTTGATTGCAGGGATCCTCCGGGTGACGCGCGTCGAGGAGCGCAATGCCTAAGATGACGACGTTGCTACACCGCGCCCGCCGCCACTGGCAAGGGTGGGCGGTCAATCTGATTCTTTCGCTGGTGGCTTTTATGATGTTGTTGCCGGTGGCAACGACGTTGCTTATCTCGTTCAAGCAAGAGCGCGATGTGATCCGGCGCCCGCCCGTCTGGTTTCCTTGCGACACGCCCACCAGCGGCTTCGACCCGTTGGCGTGCCGCTGGGCGGTGGAGGGCTACGAGCGGGTCTTGGCCCCGCGCCCGACCGGCGGCTGGCCTGTCGGCTTTGCCCTGACCGGCAACCTGGTGCGCATCTATGTGCCCAATACACTGCTCTACGCCACCACGTCAGCTTTGATCGTGGTGATCTTGGCGGGGTTGGCGGGGTATGCGGTCTCGCGCTATAAATTCCCGGGGCGCGGGCTATTGATGACCACCATCCTGGCGACTACCGGCATTCCGCTGCTGACCAACTTGTTGGCGCTCTATCAAATGGGCGTGGATTTGCGCCGTGCCGCGCTACCGTTTTACGACGACCGCATTTTTATCGTGGTGGTCTATGTGGGCTTCTTTCTCCCGTTGAGCGTGTGGGTTGCGAAAGGCTTTTTCGACACCATCCCGCAGGAGTTGGAGGAGGCAGCTTTTATTGACGGGTGCAGCCCGGTGGGCGCGCTCTTTCGCATCACCATGCCGCTGGCGACGCCCGGCCTGATGTCCATCTTCTTGTTGACCTTTGTCAATGTGTGGAATGAGTTCATTGCGGGGTATCTGTTGATTGCGCGCAATGCGCTCAAGCCGGCTATGTTCGGCCTCTATGACTTCCTCAGCCAGAACATCATCAACTTCCAGGTGATTGCGGCGGCTTGCATCCTGATTGCGTTGCCGGTGGTGGTGCTCTTCCTCTTTACGCGCAGCGTTTTCTTCCGCGCCATGCTGGAGGGTGCAGTCAAGGGATAGGCACGACTGTCCCGCGAAAATCGGGTATTGTGACATAATTCACAAGTTTTGTCCCCCGTGATATGATCAAGAACGGCACATGGCGTGCCGTTCTTGCGTATCGCGGGGGCGGTGGCAGCATCATCCGTCCCCTCCCGGCGTTGTGCGACTGCGGTGGAAAGACAGGACTTATGCTGCTCACCTTTGCCATCCTTGTAGTGACAATTGCTCTGTTCATTTGGGGCAAGCCGCGCGCAGACATCACCGCGCTGCTCTCCATGTTGGCGCTCTATCTTAGCGGTATCATCACGCTGCCGCAGGCGCTGGGCGGCTTTGCCGATTCGGCGGTGATTTTGATCGCGGCGCTCTTTGTGGTGGGCGAGGGTCTGACCCATACCGGGATCACCAGCTGGCTTGGCCAAAAGATGATGGCGCTTTCCGGGCGGCGCCCGCTCCTGCTCTTGTTGTGGATGATGGGCTTCGGCGCGGCGGTGTCGGGTTTTATGAGCAACACGGCGGCGGTGGCGGCGCTGATGCCGGCAGTGGTGGCGGCGGCGTGGGGGGTGGGGAGCGTGCCGGCGAAGTTTCTGATGCCGCTTTCCTTTGCCGCGATCACGGGCGGCTTGCTGACGTTGATGGGCACGCCGCCCAACATTGTGGCCGCGGAAGCGTTGAGCGCCGCGGGCTACCGGCCCTATGGTTTCTTCGATTTTGCTGTGGTGGGCGTGCCGTTGGTGCTGGCGGTGATGGTCTATATGGCGACGCTGGGCCAACGGCTGTTGCCCAGCCACGCGACGGGGACCAAGCCGATTGACCTGAGCGCGTCCATGGGCGAATTGGCCGACAGCTATTCGCTGCACGGCAAGCTCTTTCGGCTGCGCGTGCGCCGCCAGTCCCCGCTGGTGGGCAAGACCCTGGCGGAGGCCGCGCTGGGGCGCGATTATGAGATCACGGTGATGCACATTGAGCACGCAGCCGACCCCGCGCACGACGGCAACGGCGGCGGCGAGCGCCGGATCGGGCCGCGCCTGCCCCTGGACCGCTTGTTGCACCACGACGACGAAGAAAACTTCCCCAGCGGTAAGACAGTCTTGCAGGCTGATGACGTGTTGCTGGTGCGCTCCACACCGGAGTTGATTGACCGCGCGCAGTTGGTCTTTAACTTTGCCGTGCAGCCGGTGGACGAGGAGACGGAACCCTTGAGCGGGACGTTGCTCTCGCGGGAGATGGGTTTGGCTGAGGTCTTGGTCACCCCGCGCTGCGAGTTGATCGGGCAGACGCTGGCGGAGAGTCGCTTTGCCGATCGCTACAATGTCCATGTGATCGGGGTGCGGCGCCACGACCAGATCGCCAAGCGCCAGCGTGTCAAGCTGGATTTCGGTGATTCGCTTTTGGTGCGCGGCAAGTGGGATGCCATCCGCCGTTTGGCGGAAGATCAGCGCAACTTCGTGGTGGTGGGCAGCCCGGACGCGATGGCTGAGCAGGTGACTTCTTTGAGCCGCAATGCCTGGGTGGCGCTGAGTGCGTTGGCGGTGATGGTGGGGTTGATGGTCAGCGGCGCGGTGCCGAGCGTAGTGGCGGCACTGATTGCAGTGTTGATCATGATTTTGGGCGGGGCAGTACCGTTGGACGAACTTTATAAGGCTATCAGTTGGCCCAGCATTGTGCTGATCGCAGCCATGATCCCCATGAGCACCGCGCTGCAAGTCTCCGGTGGCGCGGCCTATTTGGTGAATGTGCTGGTGCAGACGCTGGGCGGTATGTCACCGCTGGTGCTGTTGGCGGGCATTTTCCTGATCACCTCGGCGCTGAGCCAGGTGATCAGCAACACTGCGACCACAGTGCTGGTGGCGCCGCTGGCGTTGCAGGCTGCGCTGTCGTTGGGGCTTTCACCCTATCCTCTGCTCATGATGGTGGTGATTGGGGCCTCGACCGCGTTCCTGACGCCCATCGGCACGCCGACCAACTTGCTGGTCATGGCGCCCGGCGGCTACCAGTTCCGCCACTATACGATTGTGGGGTTGCCTATCTATCTGGTCTTCCTGGCGGTGGCTCTGTTGGTGGTGCCACTGGTCTGGCCGATTTAGGCCCATCGCAGGCGCAGGAGGTTCTATGATGGCGCGCAGGCCTGTTCCCTGGAGGGGGGTGGACGGGCTGGCAGTCTATCGCTTCGGCGCGGGCGCGCCCGTCTTTTTTATACCCGGCCCGCACCGTTTTCAGCGCCCGGGTACACGCAGCGCCGACGCGTTGATCGAAGTGCTGGTGGCATGTGGGCGCACGGTGATCACCTTTGACCCGCCGGGCAGCGGCGCATCGGCGCGCCCGCCGCGCCTGAGTCTGGAAGAGATGCTCGAGTGCACCGACGCCGCGCTGGAAATCGCCGGGGTGCCGGGCGCCACGGACTTGGTGGGGCACAGCATGGGCGGGTTGGTGACGCTGGCATATGCATTGGCGCGACCACAGCGGGTGCGGCGCATGGTCTTGATCGGCACCAGGAGCGGGCGCAGCTATATGACGGCGCCCGGCGCGCTGTGGAATCGCAGCCATCCTGGTTTTTGGCGTATGGCCGCGTGGGGAATTTTGCATGAGTTATGGCCGCGGTTGGGACCGCAGACGCATCTGCTCAATCTCATTGAGGCCGCGTCCTATGTGGATCCCGCGCGCGTCGAGCAGGAGCCGGTTACATGGCGTGATTGGCTGCGCCCGCGCGTGGGGCGCACGGACTGGCAATATGTGGCGCGCAAGATGAACTTGACGCCCCGGCTGGGGGAGATTAGTGCGCCGGTGCTGGTGCTCTGCGGGCAACACGACCCCCAGTTCCCGCCGGCCTGTTCCCAAGAACTGGCTGCGGGCATCCGCCATGCGCGGCTGGTGTTCTTCGCAGCGAGCGGGCATTATCCGTTCATCGAAGAGGTGGACGCGTTTCGCCGCGAGGTGGCGATGTTTCTAGGCGAGGAGTAACACATTCACAACGGTCGGTCACGCCGTGCAATGTCTGCTAGCCGAACTAGGTCTGCGTGTTCGATGGGTAAGTAGGACATGAATTCGGGATCGGCGTGGCTAAGGGATGCGTCCTGTCGTGGCCCCCGGTCAACCCGTTCAGGGTTGACCGGGGGTAGGTTTCTGCAAGGGGGTTTGCTTCTCAGGTCGTAGTTAGGCGGGCACGGGAACGCTCAGGCCCAGGCGCAGGTATTGTTCCACGGGCGCGTCGTTGGCCTGCATGAGCGCGATCATCTGCTCGGCGAGGCGCGCTTCCAGCGCGGGATCGTCCAGCGGCGCGGTCTGGTTGGGGTCGGCGGCAAGGTCGTAGAGCAGGTGACCGTACTCGTGAACGGTTTTGGCGACGTGCGCGCCGCGCCCGGGAATCTTCATGAGCGCCACACCTTTGGTGAAGGAGAAGGGCGGCGCTTGCTCCCAGCGTTGCATCTCGTCCACACTGAAACGCGTCGCCATGTGGGTGGGCATGAGCGTGTACTCGTAGAGCGGGGTGTTGTCGCCCGCGGCTGCGCGCATGTAGACATAGCGCCCGTCGGTCATGTTGACTGCGCCGCCGTGATAGCCGAAGAGGATGGCGTCGCGCGTCGGTGCGTTTTCGGCAATCACCGGGCCGAGGGGGATGCCTTGCATTTCGGGTGGGCGCGCCACGCCGAAGTAGTCCAACAAGGTGGCGGGCAGGTCAATCAACTGGACGAGTTGGCTGCGCCGCTCGCCCTGTTTGCGGCTGCGCGGGTCCCAGATAAAGAGGGGCGTGTGCGCGACTTCGTTCCAGAGCGGCATGTTGTTTTTGGCCCACCAGTCGTGCTCGCCCAATAGGAAGCCGTGGTCGGTGCAGACGATGAGCATGGTGTCGTCCCACAGCTTCAGACTGTCCATCAGGCCGAGGATTTGGCCCAGATAGTGGTCGCACATGCTGAGCAGCGCGGCGTACTCGAAGCGCAGATGCGCAACCTGGTCAGGCGTCTCTTGGACTTTGCGATAGGGAGGCCAATCGAAGTGGGGGCCGTCGTAGTCGTGGGGATAGAGCGCCTTGTACTGTTGCTGGGTGAAGAAGGGTTCGTGGGGGTCGAAGGTTTCGATCTGGAGAAACCAGTTGTCCTGACCGGCGTTGCGGCGGATGAAGTCAATGCCTGCGGCAAAGGTGCGCGGCTGGGGCTGGTCTTCTTCGCGGCGCATGAAGTCGCGGTTGATCCAGTCTTGGCGCCAAAGGCCGCGGTCGTTGGTGCGCGGGGCAACAGTTTCGGGGATCTGGGGCGGCGCGACTTGGCCGATCCAGGGGTCGCCTTCTTGGCCGCGGTGGAAGTCCCAGGTGCTGTAGCGGCAGTGGTAGTTGGTGCCGCCGTCCTCGAAGTAGTGGTAGTGGTCAGTGCTGAGATGGGTGTGGATGCCGTGCTCACGCAGGAGTTGGGGCATGGAGTTGTCGAAGGGTTCCAGCGGTCCCCAACTGCGATGCAAAAAGTTGTAGCGCCCGGTGTGTAGGTCGCGGCGCGCGGGCATACAGGGCATGCTGCCCACGAAGGAGTTGTCGAAGGTGACGGTGCGCTCGGCGAGGCGTGCAAAGCTGGGCGCGTGGGTCCAGTCGCAGCCGTAGGGGGGCAACATACGCCGGTTGAGCGAGTCGAACATGAGCAGGATGGCGCGCAAGGTGGGACCTCCTTTCAAGGGGCGAATGCGGAGCAGATGAGACGCATGGCACAACGGGCAGCGCAGTGCGATGCGCGTATGCGTGATGCGGGTGCATAGTGCCTTAGATGGCTGCGCTGGTCAAGATGCTCGGGGTCGCGACGCGGGGCTTTTATGCGGGTTGACAAAGGGGGCCGCCGCGCATAGGATTTCCTACAACCCAGTCGCTGTTGTCGCTTCTATTGCCCGCCGGCCCGTGTGGAAGTCAGCCGCGGGACTACTAGACTTTCCACACCAGACCGCACGCGGTCGGGTGAATTCGTTCCTACCTCGCAGAGCCAATCCACAGAGTTTACCCACAGAGTCAACCCACAACCGAAGGAGGATACCGTATGACACGCTTGAGCGCCGAGCAGGTGGCGCGCTTTCATGAGGAAGGCTATTTGGTAGTCGAGGGCTTGCTCGACCCGCAGGCCGACCTGGACCCCATCATCGAGGAGTACAAGGGCGTTTTGGACCAGCTGGCGCGCGATCTCTATGCCAAAGGCGAGATTTCGTCGCTCTATGAGGATTTGCCCTTCGGACAGCGCATCATCCGC
>CAKZVN010000045.1 GCA_937922105.1 uncultured Litorilinea sp. | reverse complement strand
GCCGACCTGGTGTTGGTGGACGATCTGCGCGACTTCCGCGCCCGCCAAGTCATCGCCGGGGGCCAACTCGTCGCCGCGCACGGTCACCTCGCGCCCGGTATCGCGCTGCCCATCCACCAAGCCGGCGCCGTGCGCGGCACGGTCAACATCCGCTGGGACGCGGTCAACCTGCGCGTGCCGGCGCGGGGGGCGCGCATTCGCGTGATCGGCGCGCGCGAAAACCAACTGGTCACCGACGCGCATATCCTGGACGCCACCATCGTGGACGGTGAAATTGTCGCCGACCCGCGCCGCGACTTGCTCAAGATCGCGGTCATCGAGCGTCACCAGGCGCGTGGACACCATGCCGTCGGCTTCATCCAAGGGTTCGGCCTGCAACGGGGCGCCCTTGCCGGAACCGTCGCCCACGACCACCACAACCTCATCGTCATCGGCGCGGACGACCGCGCCATGTTGGCGGCGGCGCGTGCCGTCGCCGAACTGGGCGGCGGGCTAGCCGTCGCCGACGGCGACCAGGTCACTGCGACGTTGGCCCTGCCCATCGCCGGTCTCATGAGCGACCGCCCCATCGCCGAAGTGCGCGCCGCCTACGACGCGCTGCGCGCCGCGGCTGCGGCCCTCGGCTCACCGCTCCATGACCCCTTCATGGCCATGAGTTTCATGGGGCTGGAAGTCATCCCCGCGCTCAAACTCACCGACCAGGGGCTGATTGACGTCACTCGTTTCGCGCCGGTAGACCTGTTCGTTTAACCGCGGACGCGGCGCCCCGGTCCGATTTTCAGAGTGGGCCAGGCGATGGTGTACGATTACCCCCATGAGCAACGCAGACCCGTTTGCTGAAACAACGCTGAAACAACAATCGTCCGCGCAATAGCCTCCAAGGCTAGCCGGCGTCTGTTCTTTGCATCCGATAATACGGCTCAATACCGTTCAACCCAGGGACACACCACCATGTTTCAGACCGTCACGCCTGCCCCGCCCGACTCGATTCTCGGCCTGACCGAGGCCTTCAAGCAAGACCCCAATCCCCATAAGATCAACCTTGGCGTCGGCGTCTATAAGGACGCCAGCGGCAACACGCCCATCCTGGCTTCGGTCAAGCAAGCCGAGGAACGCCTGCTCAAGGCTGAAAAGAGCAAGACCTATCTGCCTATCGAAGGCCCCGCCGCCTACAACGCTGCGGTGCAAGCCATGATTTTCGGCGCGCAGCATGAGATCGTCGCCGGCAAGCGCGCCGCCACCGCCCAAGCACCCGGCGGCACCGGTGCGCTGCGCATGGCTGCGGACACCCTCGCCCGCCTCAACCCCCAGACCCGGGTTTGGCTCAGCGACCCGACCTGGCCCAACCACCCCAGCATCTTCCAAGCCGCGGGCCTGGCTGTCCTCACCTATCCCTATTTCGACGCCAAGCACAACAGCGTGAAATTTGACGCCATGCTGGACGCGCTGCGCGGCGCACAACCGGGCGACGTGGTGGTGTTGCACGGCTGCTGCCACAATCCCACCGGCGTGGACTTGACCCTGGAACAGTGGCACGCGGTGGGCGATGTCATCGCTGAGCGCAACCTCTTGCCCCTGGTGGACTTCGCCTACCAGGGCTTTGCCGAGGGGCTGGCGGAGGACGCTGCCGGTTTGCTGACTCTCTGTCGCCCCGGCGCGGAGTTGATGATCGCCAGCTCGTTCTCCAAGAACTTCGGCCTGTATAACGAGCGCACCGGCGCGCTCACCGTGGTGGCGGGGGACGCCGCCGCAGCCGACGCCGTGCTCAGCCATGTCAAGGTCGCAGTGCGCGCCAACTTCTCCAACCCGCCCTTCCACGGCGGCGCAATTGTCTCCACCGTCTTGGGCGATCCCACCCTGCGCGCCCAGTGGGAGCAGGAAGTCACCGCCATGCGCGAGCGCATCAACACCATGCGCTCGCTCTTTGTAGAAACACTCAACGAAAAAGGCGTGCAACAGGACTTCAGCTTTATTGCGCGCCAGCGCGGCATGTTCTCCTTCTCCGGTCTCACCCCGACCCAGGTCAAGGCGCTGCGCGACGACTACGCGATCTACATCGTCGGCTCCGGGCGCATCAACGTCGCGGGCATGTCCGAATCCAGCATGGATTACCTGTGCAGCGCGATTGCCGACGTCTTGGCACGCGTCCCGGCTGAATAGCTTCTCCCACCCGCTGCGGGTGTCACCGGAGGGGGCGACGCCCGCTACATCACAGATCGAGTCGCCCATGCGAAGCCTGTCCCAGTTGGTCGAAAGCGTTCCCGCTTCGGTTACCGCGCTCATGATGCAAAAGGGCCGCGAGTTGGCCGCGGCGGGTCACGACATCATCAATCTTGCCGGTGGTGAACCGGATTTCGACACGCCCGCGCACATTGTCGAGGCAGCCTTTGCCGCCATCCGCGCCGGTGATACCCACTATCCCCCCTCCTTCGGCACCCCGGCTCTCCTTGACGCCATCGTCGCCAAGCTCCGCCGCGAGAACAATGTCCACCACATCACGCCCAACCAAGTGTTGGTCACCCCCGGCGGCAAGTGGGCGCTCTTCGTTGCGCTGGCGGTCACGCTCAATCCCGGCGACGAGGTCCTGGTGTTGGACCCCGCCTGGGTGAGCTATGCGCCCATGGTCCAACTCAACCGCGGCGTGCCGGTGCATGTTCCCCTGCCCAGCGCCGACAACTTTGCCATCAGCGCCGACCTGTTGCGCCGCTACATCACCCCGCGCACCAAACTGATCATGCTCAACAGCCCCAACAACCCCACGGGCCGCGTGATCACCCGGGCCGAGTTGGAGGACCTCTGCCGGGTCGCCATCGAGCATGACCTTTACGTCATCAGCGACGAAATCTACGAACATATTCTGTTCGACGGCGCGGTCCATTATAGCCCCGCCGCAGAGCCGGGCATGGCGGAGCGCACGTTAATCGTCAACGGCTTCAGCAAAGCCTATGCCATGACCGGTTGGCGCCTGGGGTGGTTGGCGGGTCCTGCGCCGGTAATGAAGCTGGCGCGCGTCTTCCAAACGCAAAGCATCACCTCCGCGGCGTCGTTTGTCATGGCAGCGGGCGTGGCTGCGCTCAACGGGCCCCAGGAGATGGTTCACACCATGACCGCAGCCTATGCGCGGCGCCGCCGCTTTATGCTGGATGCGCTGGAGGAAATTCCCGGTATCGAGTGCCCGCCCATCGAGGGCGCGTTCTACATCTTCCCCAAGTTCACCCAGACCACCAAGTCCAGCCTGGAGATCGCCGACATCCTGTTGGAAAAGGCGCTCATCGCCACCACGCCGGGGATTGCCTTCGGCGCCGCAGGCGAGGGTCATGTGCGCTTCAGCATTGCCACCCACGAGCGCGACCTGGAACGCACTGTGGAACGGCTCGCGGCTATCGTGCCCACGCTCTAGGCAGGCAGCCCAATGGACTGGCTTCTCTATCTCCTGGCGATTTTAGCCGGGATCGTTGCGGGTGTCATCAATACCCTGGCGGGCAGCGGCTCGCTGGTCACGCTGCCCATGTTGGTGGCACTGGGGTTGGACTCCAACATCGCCAACGCCACCAACCGCGTCGGGGTGGTCATGCAGAACGTGGTGGGCGTCGCCACCTTTCAGCGCTCCGGCAAGCTCAACCTCAGCAACAGTTGGTGGTTGGTGGGCGCCAGCATACCGGGCGGTGTGGCAGGCGCGCTGGTTGCCGCGCGGCTGGGCAAGGCGCAGATGGACCTGGTCATCGGCGTGGTCATGGTCATCATGCTCTTTGTGATCCTCTTCGAGCCGGAAAAGTGGCTGCGCCAATACTCGGCGGTCAAGCCGGGTCGCCCCACCTGGTGGATTCTGCTCATCTTCGTTGCCATCGGTTTCTACGGCGGCTTTATCCAGGCAGGCGTGGGCGTCTTCATCCTTGCCGCGATGGTATTGGGCATGAACTACAGCATGAACCATGCCAACGCCATCAAACTCATGATCGTGCTGGTGGTCACCGTGGCGGCGATGATCGTCTTTGCGGCCCAGGCCGGTCTGATTCACTGGGGCTTCGGTTTGCTCATGGCGGTGGGCCAAAGCATCGGCGCTTGGCTAGCTGCGCGCTTCGCCACCACCTACCCCAACGCCAACGTCTGGACGCGACGCCTGCTCATCACCGTGGTCGTGGTTTCCATCTTCCAGTTCTTTGGTCTCCTCGACCTGATCACCGGTCTCTTCACCTAACCCCGGCGCAACGCAGCCTACCGGCAAGGAATCACGCCTCACCGGTAGGCTGCACAGAGGACCTCTCAACTCTCCATACCCGGACGCCGCGCGCCGCGGTACTGTCCGCAGTGGCGCTATGTCGGCGTCACTCTGCAGACACGACCTATGCCCAGCGCAACAGCGCCGCCAGGTTGTCGCCTTTCACTCGGTTACGCTCCGCAACGCTATACTCGGCCAAGTGCTCATCCACGATCGCCGGGACGCCGCCTCCCCACACCATGCGTGCCGGGGTGAAGGCTGCCACCACGCGGCGGGTGAAGGGTTTGACGCTGGCATAGAGGGGCGCGTCCTGGGCAATGTGGTTCAACTCGGACAGTTTCATATAGACCCGGTCGAAGCGCGCCAGTTCCAGCACCTGAGCATACTCCACCGCCGTGCCCAGATGCGGCTCCGCCAGATGGTCAATGATCACCGGCGTTGCCGGGAAGTCCATGATGCGCTTGGCTACTTGTTCGGCATAGTTGGGACCGATGTGCAACTCTACGATCAAGCCCAACGCCGCCGCAGTCCGCCACAGCGCCACCACGCCGGGGTCGTCAAATGAGCCGAGATATTGCTCTTTGCCGCGATGGGCATGGAAGCGTAAGGCACGAATGGCAGGCGTCTGCGCCACCAGATCGCGCAGCTTCGCCGGCGCATCCGAGTCGTCGGGGTAAAAGAGCGCGGTGCCCAGCAGGCGGTCCGGCGCGCGGCGCAGTGAATCCACCACCAAGCGATGGTCGTCGCCATAGGGTTCCGGATGCACCAGCACGGCCCGGTCTACCCCGCGCGCGTCCAGCGTCGCCAGATAATCGGCAAGCGGGTCCATGCTGCACCAGTCCGGTTGCGGGTGATAGGTTGCACGCGGGTGAAACGGGTAGCGCGCCGTGTCCGCACTAAACAGATGGGCGTTCCATTCGATGATCATATAGAGCGCACTGTTGCCTTTCCAGAGGGATGAAGTCACCAACCCCTTGGCATCGCGAACACCCTCCAGCAAACTGCGCGCTTCCTGGAGGGTGGTTGGTATCCATGCGTTACGATGTCTCCGTGGTGGCAGCGCGGCGCCGGCTGTTGCGCTGCCACCAACTGCGCAATAGCCATCCCAGCGCAATCAGCGGCAACAGCGCAATCACCAGCACCGGCAAGACAAAGACCACGCCCCAGATCGCCACGTCCACCAGGGTTTGCAGCGCGCCCACCAGCGCCCGCTGCGCGCTGCGGAAGACCGCAGCCGGTCGCCAGCCTGTCTCGCCCAGCGGCAACTCGGCTACATCGGGCAGCAAGCGCACCTCGATGGTCGAAAGCGCAATCAGATTGTCGAAGACATTCTTGCGCCCACGCAGTTGCTCGATCTGGCTGCGCACATCGGTCAGCGTGCGATAGACCGCCATGATATCCTCGGTCGTGGCGCCGGGCCGCGCGCGCACCTCCGCCAACATGGCGCGCAACTCGGTCTCGGTGGCTTCCAGATTGCGTAACTGGCTGTCAATGTCCGTGTATTGGTCGGTGACATCCTCGCGGTTGAGGCTGCGCGAGGTCACCGATACAGCCAATTGTTCCAGCGCTGCCAGCGTCTCTTCCAGCCGCTCGGCAGGCACGCGCAGAGTCATGGAGCCTTGCAAGGCCCCGGAAGTCGAGTAACTGGCGCGATAGAGATTCGAGGCTGTGACATAGCCACCTAGCCGCTCCACCAGTTCGGTGATCGCCGCCGACGCGGCGCCTGCGTCCGTCACCAGCAAATCTATCTGTGCGCGGGCAATGACCTTGCGGTCGGCGGTCACGCCCCCCGGCTCACCGGAGACTTGTGCCGTTGCCCCGCCCGACGCGGGAGCCGCAGGCAGCGCGCGATCAAACGCCGGCTCCGACATGGGCGATGCCACCGGCGCAGAGGCAGCCGCGCACGCGACCAAGAACAATCCCACGACCAACGCCTGCACCACCAGCCCCACACGCAACGCCTGCCCCGCCCCTTGCTTTTTCATCATGGTCTTTCTCCTGAGGGCTGTTCCCTGTGTGCTTTGCCATTCCGGTGTGCACGAATTCCGGTCCAAATTCCAGACGCCCCGCTTACTGGGAGGACGCAGAGTCGCGGCGTTTTGCTCCATCCAACAGCAATGTCGCACCCGCGTTGTGTTTCAAACGTGTAGGTTGATTGTCGCGCCGGTTGCGCCGTGATACAATTCCACCTATGTCCACCCACACGCCCGCCCCATCCATCGCACCGTCGCTCCGGCGCCGCTTGGTCGGCGTCCTCTTCTTGGGCCAAAGCGTCTTCAGCGCGGCACAAATTCTCACCTTTGCCCTCTTGCCCATCGTTGCCAGCCAGCTCAGTGGCAGCGAAGCGTTGGCGGGCATTCCTTCCACACTCACGTTGCTGGGTCGCGCCGTGGCGGCTTTTCCGGTCGGCTGGCTCATGGACCGTCTGGGGCGTCGCTTCGGTTTGGCGACCGGCTTCATGCTCTGCACCCTGGGCAGCGTACTGTCGGCCCTTGCCATCGGTTGGCTGTCGTTTCCCTTCTTCTTGTTGGGCGTGCTAGTGGCGGGGATGGGGCGCGGCATCGGTGAGCAGGCGCGCTTCGCCGCAGCCGAAGTGGAAATCAGCGACCGCCGCGCCAAAGCCATCGGTTTGGTCGTCTTTGCCGGGACCATCGGCGCTGTCGCCGGGCCGCGCCTGCTCGGCCCAGCGGAGACGCTCGCCACCCGCCTGAGTCTCCCGATTGAAATGGGGCCGTTCTTGCTGGGCGCATTCCTCTTTTACCTGGCGTTCATGCTCACCGTGATCTTCTTACGCCCGGACCCCATGCACGTGGGGCGTGCCTTGGACGCCGCCCAACCCCAAGACGACGCCCCGCCCCTGGCGGTGCGCCCGTTGCGCGCCATCTTTGCCGACTGGAACGTGCGCCTCGCCTTGCTTGCCATGACCGTGGGCCAGTTGGTGATGACCACGCTCATGGTCATCACCCCGCTTTACATGAGCAAACTCGACTACACAGTGGACGACATCGGCTGGGTCTTGATGGCCCATACCCTGGGCATGTTCGGCCTGGCGAGCCTGACCGGCTGGCTGATTGACCGCACCCACTCGATCCTGGTCATCATCGCCGGTGGGGTCATCCTGGTCATTTCCGCCATTCTCACCCCAATCGCAGGCACCCTCTTCAGCTTGGCGCTGGCGCTCTTCCTGCTGGGCTTGGGCTGGAACTTCTGCTTCGTCGCCGGGTCCGCGCTGCTTTCGGCGGCGTTACGCCCCGGTGAGCGCGGGCGCGTCCAGGGCGCGAGCGAGACACTGGTCTCCCTCGCCTCCGGCACAGGCAGCCTCAGCGTCGGTGTACTCTTTGCCCAGGGCGGCATGTCCGGCATCAGCCTGGGCGGTCTTGCCTTTTCCGTCGCGCTCATCATCGCCACCATCTGGATCGTCCGTCTCCGTCCTCGCCCGCTTCCCATTCCCGGAGACTGACCATGACCCGCGACGAGCTGCGCGCCTACCTGCTCGCCAAGCCGGGAGCCTGGGAAGACCAACCCTTCGGCCCGGAGACACTCGTCTACAAGGTCAAAAGCAAGATGTTCGCCTTGACCGCCATAGACGAAAGCGTGCTCAACGGCAAGCCCTGGTATGTCGTCCTGAAATGCGACCCGTACTGGGCCATGCTGCTGCGCGATACTTATCCCGCTGTGACCGGCGCCTGGCACTTCAACAAGCGCCACTGGAACTCCGTGGACCTGGACGGCTCCATCCCCGACGATGAAGTACGCGAGATGGTTGACCATTCCTACCGGCTGGTCGTCAAGGGCCTCTCCAAACGCGAGCGGGAAGAGGTGGGGGGCTAGGCCATTGCTCCTGCGATGCGCGCCCGCGCGCCGCGACATTGGCGCGCGGCGATTCGTTCTGCCCCTCGCCCCACTTGGCCTTGAGAGCCAAAATGCGGCGATAGGATGCGTTGATGCGCGCCTCACTCAAGCGGCCCGCGCGAACCGCCTCCTCCAGCGCGTCCAGAATCTCCGCGGCAACCGCCCGGTTTAGGCGGATATTGTTGCCCACGGTAATCACATCCACGCCTGCCTCCACCGCCAGCACCACCGCCTCGGCAAAGTCAACATGCGCGACGATCGCAGCCATCTGCATGTCGTCGGAAAAGATCACGCCGTCGAAGCCCAGTTCGTCGCGCAGAATCCCCGTTAAGATGGGCGCGGAGAGCGTCGCCACGCGGGACGGGTCTAGCTTGGCGTTGAAAACATGCGCGGTCATCACCGCATCCACCAGCCCGCGCTCAATCAGGGCGCGGTACGGCTCCAATTCCAACTCCTGCCAGGTGTCGGTCACGTCTGTGAAGCCCAGATGCGAATCATGGCGGCTGCTGCCGTGCCCCGGAAAGTGCTTGAGCGTGGTCGTCACCCCCACCGCGCGATGGCCCCGGATAAAGGCGGCTGCCTGTTCGGTCACCACCGTGGGGTCTGCCGAAAAGCTGCGCCCGATGCTGCCGATGACTGGATTCGCCGGGTTGGTGTTGACATCCACCACCGGCGCAAAGTTGTGGTTGACGCCCGCGTCCTTGAGCGTGCGCGCCACTTGCAGCGCCTGGGCATAGGTGAACTCTGGGTCGCCCCGCTCGCCTAGCTGTTGCGCGGCAAAGGTGGGCGGGAAGCCGCGCGCCGGGTCCAGCCGAGCCACGCGCCCGCCCTCCTGGTCCGCGGCGATGATCAGCGGCACAGGGGCCGCCTGTTGTAGCGCAGCGTTGAGCGCAGCCACTTGAGCGGGCGAGACCACGTTGCGCACCGGACTGCCCAGCGCCGTGTCGTAGGTGAAGAGCACCACGCCGCCCACGGCGTGCTCGCGCACATCGGTCAACACGCCGGCGGCGTTTTCCAGCGCAGTGCCGCGGAAGCCCACCAAGACCATCTGGGCCAAGCGCCGGCGCAACTCCGGCAGGACTTCCTCCGCAGGCGAATTCGCAGAGTCGAGGAGCGGTTCGGTAAGCATGGGCGGGGCCTCGATAGGACGGCACGCAGCCAACGCAAGCGCGACCGACGCGGCGCCGGCGGCAAGAAGTTGCCGCCGGCTAACATGGATGGATGGGTTGTTCGCAAAAACGTGCAGGGCAGCGATCCGGCACATGGCGTCGCTCACAATCCGTGGCGTGGGGCTACGCACCGGCCCGCGCGCTGCGCTACGCCGTGGCGTAAGCCTCGATGGGTACACAAGTGCAGACCAGATGGCGGTCGCCGTAGACGCTGTCAATGCGCCCCACCGCGGGCCAGAACTTATACTCACGGCTGAACGCCGTGGGATAGGCCGCGGCCTCGCGGCTATACGGGCGGTCCCAGTGGTCGCTGCTCACTGCCTGCGCGGTGTGGGGCGCACCCTTGAGCACATTCTGTTGCGCGTCGGCTGCGCCGGTTGCCACCGCCTCGATCTCGCCGCGGATCGCGATCATCGCGTCGCAGAAGCGGTCCAGCTCCGCCTTGGACTCGCTCTCGGTCGGCTCGATCATCAACGTCCCGGCGACGGGGAAGGACATGGTGGGCGCGTGGAAACCATAATCCATCAGCCGCTTGGCGATATCGTCCACCTCGATTCCCACCTCGCGCAGCGGGCGCACATCCACAATGCACTCATGCGCCACAAAGCCGTTGTCCCCGCGATAGAGCACCGGGTAATAGGGCTGCAAGCGCGCGGCGATGTAATTCGCGCTGAGGATAGCGTGCTTTGTCGCCATGGTCAACCCCTGCGCGCCCATCATTGCGATATAGGCATAGGAGATGGGCAGGATGCTGGGGCTGCCCCACGGCGCAGCCGAGACCGTGCCTGCGGGGCGGCTGCCGCCCACGCCCGGCACCACCGGATGACCGGGCAGGAAAGGCACCAGGTGCGCGGCGACACCAATCGGCCCCATGCCCGGCCCGCCGCCGCCGTGGGGAATGCAGAAGGTCTTGTGCAGATTCAGATGGCAGACATCCGCGCCGATGTCGCCGGGGCGACACAACCCGACCTGCGCGTTCATGTTCGCCCCGTCCATATAGACCTGTCCGCCATGCTCATGCACGATACGACATAGCTCCACAATCCCTGCCTCAAAGACGCCATGCGTCGAGGGATAGGTCACCATGATGGCAGCCAGTTCGTGGCTGTGCTTGGCTGCCTTGGCGCGCAGATCGTCCAAGTCCACATTGCCGCGCTCATCGCACGCCACCACCACCACCTCCATGCCTGCCATCACCGCGCTGGCAGGGTTGGTGCCGTGGGCCGAGGACGGAATCAGGCAGACCCGGCGCTGCGGCTCCCCGCGGAAGCGGTGGTAGGCGCGGATCGCCAGCAGCCCCGCATATTCGCCCTGTGACCCCGCATTGGGCTGCAACGAGATCGCAGCGAAGCCCGTGATCTCCGCCAATGCAGCCTCCAGCTTGGCAAAGAGCGCCGTATACCCCGCGGCCTGGCTGCGCGGCACAAAGGGGTGCAACTTGGCGAACTCAGGCCACGTGATGGGGATCATCTCCGTGGTTGCGTTGAGCTTCATGGTGCACGACCCCAGCGGGATCATCGCCTGGGCCAACGACAGGTCCCGGCTTTGCAGACGGAAGATATAGCGCAGCATCTCCGTCTCGGTGTGATAGCGGTGGAAGACCGGGTGGGTCAAGTAGGGGCTGGTGCGCCGGAAGGGGGCGGGCAGTTCCTCTGCGCCCGCGGCAGCCAACGCCTCCAGGTCCACCACATCCGCCGCGCCGAAGACCGCCAAGAGATCGCGCAAGTCATCCGGCGTAACCGCTTCGTCCAGCGTGACCCCCACCGCGCCGTCGGCATAGACGCGTAAATTGATGCGCGCCGCGTCTGCGGCAGCCACCAACTCGGCTTGGCTGCGCGGCCCGCCGCTGATCTTCAGGGTATCGAAGACCGGTCCCGGCAACAACGTATAGCCTAGTTGGCGCAACCCCGCCGCCAGCGTCTGGGTCAACAGGCGCACACGCTCGGCGATGCGGCGCAGACCGTCCGGTCCATGATAGACCGCATACATGGAGGCTACAATCGCCAACAAGACCTGGGCCGTACAGATGTTGCTGGTCGCCTTGTCGCGGCGGATGTGCTGTTCGCGCGTTTGCAGCGCCAGGCGATAGGCCGGGTTGCCTGCGCTGTCTACCGAGACACCCACCAAGCGCCCGGGCATAATGCGCTTCAACTCGTCGCGCGTGGCGAGGAAAGCGGCATGCGGCCCGCCATAGCCCATGGGCACGCCGAAGCGCTGGCTATTGCCCACTGCAATGTCTGCACCGAATTCACCCGGCGGCGTCAACAGCGTCAGCGCCAGCAAGTCGGTTGCCACCACCACCAGCGCGCCTGCCGCGTGTGCCGCCTCCACAATGGCGCGGTAATCCACGATGCGCCCCTCGGTGTCCGGGTATTGCAACAGCGCGCCGAAGGTCGCGCGGTCGAAGACATAGCTTGCCGGGTCGCCCACCACGACCTCGATTCCCAGCGGCTCGGCGCGCGTCTGCACCACAGCAATCGTCTGGGGATGGCAGTTCTCCGCCACGAAAAAGAGGTTACCCCCGCGCTTTTGGCCGCGGCGGCACATGGTCATCGCCTCGGCGGCGGCGGTCGCTTCATCCAACAGCGAAGCATTGGCGATCTCCAGCCCAGTCAAGTCCGTGACCATGGTTTGGAAATTGAGCAACGCCTCCAACCGCCCCTGCGCGATCTCCGGCTGGTAAGGCGTATAGGCGGTATACCAGCCGGGATTTTCCAAAATATTGCGCAAAATCACGCCGGGCGTGAGCGTATCGGTATAGCCCATACCGATGTAGGAACGATAGACGCGATTCTGCGCGGCCAAGCTGCGCAGCTCGGCCAAAACCTCGCTCTCGCCGCGCGGCCCGGCGAGCTTGAGCGGCTCCCGCATGCGAATGGACGCGGGCACGGTGGCGTCAATCAGCGCGTCCAAATCGGAGACGCCGATCACCTGGAGCATGGACGCGACATCCTCATCGCGCAACCCCAAATGGCGGCGCGCAAAGTCGTCCTGGGGCGCGAGCCGGGCCGCTAGGCCGGATGCGCCGCCTCCCTGATGCGCTCCTGCGCCGTTGGACACCGGCGCAAGCGAAGAAAGTACAGGCGATTGCATGGGAACACTCTCCTTTTTGGGCAGGGTTTCTCCTGGTGGGCACGCCGCGCCCCCAACAAAAAACGGGCATCTCCAATGAGTGCCCGTCGTCTCTGTTGCAGACCTGAGAGATTGCTCCTGCCCGCATAATTGCCGGCAGACCTTGCCCCGTCGGTGTTCGCGGCTTGCTGGTGTGGCAGCACCGCGACGCTTTCCAGAGATGCCTCACCACAGCGATCCGTGGGCCTGAGAGTGTCGCGGGGGCATTGCGGCGGCCTGCCCCGGCTTGCACCTTCGGCGGTCCCCTGGCGGGACGCTCTCTCGCTGTGTGTCATCAGCCCCTATTTGGTTCTACCGGTCATGATACCACGGTTTCGGCCCGGCGAAAAAGTCAGCCGGCTTCCGGGACAAGCCGCAACCTAGCCAACTGACCAGGCCAAATCCCCATCCCGCGGACAGGAACAACTCTCTTCTCTTAGCGGACGCACCGGAAAACGATTTGCGTTAGGGTAAACACAGCGGGCATCCACCCGCCTATAGTTGCGTACTCTCGTCCCTCCGCCGTCCAGGAAGCTGCGAACTTTGTGGACGGGAACAGGAGAATGCGTAACCGGAGTGATTGATCTGGGCTTGAGTTCTCAATCGTTGTCGTTCGCTGCCGGCGTAGAGGAAGGACAATCATGCCTGCCAAAACACCCACCCGCCGGGAAACGGCTGCTACAACTGCCGACCATCCCAGCGGCGACCCGCGCTTCAAACTCATTGACCGCACCCTCAAACGCTTCCAATATCAACAGGACGCGCTGATCGAGGTATTACACACCGCGCAAGAAGCCTTCGGCTTCTTGGAAGAAGACCTCCTGATTTACGTCGCCCACCAGCTCAAATTACCGTTGAGTTGGGTCTATGGCGTTGCCACCTTCTATCACTTCTTCTCGCTCAAACCGCAAGGCGAGCACTCCTGCATCATTTGCATGGGCACGGCGTGTTATGTCAAACGCGCCGCCGAAATTGTCGCCTTGCTCCAGCAAGAATTCGGCATCGAGGCGGGCCAAACCACACCGGACGGCAAACTCAGCATCTCCACGGCGCGCTGCATCGGGAGTTGTGGTCTTGCCCCGGTCCTGGTGATAGACGGCGAGGTCGTCGGTCGCGAAACCCCTGAAGGAACCGTCGCCCGCGTGCGCGCGCTGTTGACTGCCAAGAAACCCGAGCCGGTCCCCGTCGAGGGCTAAGCATCGTACCGCCTGCCGAGCGGTGGAGGGAGCCACCTTATGAATCGTTCCGATCTGCAAAACATGGCCCAACGCGAACAACAGCGTCAACAGGCCTTCCGCTGTCGCCTACTTTGCTGCGCCAGCACCCCTTGTCTCTCTTCCGGCGCCACGGCTGTCAGCGAAGCCCTGGAAGCCGCTGTCGCCGAATACGGCTTGAAGGCTGAAGTTCAAGTCGTCAATACCGGCTGCATGGGGCCGTGCAGCCGCGGCCCCATGGTCACCGTCCAAATTCCGCGCCCGCTGGGCCTTGCCCGCGCCACCGACGAAGCCGCAGCGCCCGCCGACCCGGAAGCCGAAGAGAGCACCAGTCGCACGCCGCCCGATCTCAATACGAGCGACTTTCTGACCTATGGCGACTATGACGACAGCCAAAACATCGTCTATGAAAACGTCACCCCCGAAATCGCACGGCGCATCGTCGCCGAGCATGTGCAGGCGGGCAACCTGATTCGCGAGCACGTCTTGCCCCAAGACAACCCCTTCTTCGCCAAACAACTCAAGGTGGTGCTGGCAAACAGCGGTCTCATTGACCCGGAACGCCTGGAAGAATATGTGGCGCGCGGCGGCTATGCCGCGTTGGCCCATGCCCTGCGCGAGATGACGCCGGAGCAAGTCTGCACCGCCATCATCCAGAGCGGGCTGCGCGGGCGTGGCGGTGCCGGCTACCCCACCGGGATCAAGTGGGACCTGGTGCGCAAGGCTGTCGCCGACCGCAAATATGTGGTCGCCAACGGCGACGAAGGCGACCCCGGCGCTTACATGGACCGTACCCTCATGGAATCCGACCCGCATCGCATCCTGGAAGGGATGGCGATTGCCGGCTATGCCGTGGGCGCGGACCAGGGCTTCATCTACGTGCGCGGGGAATACCCGGTTGCCGCCAAACGGCTGGAGCGTGCCATCCGCGCCGCCGAGCGCCGCGGTTTGCTGGGCAGTCGCATCCTGGACAGCGGCTTCAACTTCCGCATTGATGTGCGCATCGGCGCAGGCGCGTTCGTCTGCGGTGAGGAAACCGCCCTCATGGCATCCATCATGGGGCAGCGCGGCCAACCTGTTCCGCGCCCACCCTACCCCGCACAAAGCGGTTTGTGGGGTAAGCCGACCTTGATCAACAATGTGGAAACCTTCGGCAGCATTGCACCCATCATCAAAAACGGCCCGCAATGGTTTGCCGCCATCGGCACCGAAAAGAGCAAAGGCACCAAAATCTTTGCCCTCGCCGGCAAGGTGGACACCACCGGTCTCATCGAAGTGCCCATGGGCATCACCCTGCGCGAGATCGTCTACGACATCGGCGGCGGCATCCCCGACGGGCGCACCTTCAAAGCAGCCCAGACCGGCGGCCCCTCCGGCGGCTGTATCCCGGCAGAGTACCTGGACACGCCGGTGGACTACGACAGCCTGCGCGCCCTCGGCTCCATCATGGGGTCGGGCGGGCTGATTGTCATGGACGACCACTCGTGCATGGTGGATGTCGCCAAGTTCTTCATGGAATTCTGCATGGACGAGAGCTGCGGCAAGTG
>CAKZVN010000044.1 GCA_937922105.1 uncultured Litorilinea sp. | reverse complement strand
GGTCTCGGCCCGGTCCAACGCCAAGAAGACCACGATGACCACCAAGATGATTCCGAGCGCAGCGACAACCCACGCCGTCCACGGCTGTGTACCGATGGTTGTATCGTCGGTTGGCTCCAATGGCTTTTGAGGGCGGGCCGGCTTTTCATTGCTCATTGCAGGCTATCTCGCTTCTTGCTGAGGGTTGCGCCGACGATGAGGCTACCGCCGGCGGTCTTTGAGCAGGCCGCGCACGTCATCCCACGACCGTGTATTGACCACATCCGCAGCGGTCACCCAGGCACGCCGCGCCACCGCAACGCCATACGGCAACACCGCCATCCCGTCCACTTCATGGGCATCACAGTTGATCGCCAGCTTACACCCCAACTCCACCGCGCGCCGCGCATAGACATCATTGACATCCAATCGCGACGGATGCGCGTTGATCTCGACCACCGTGCCTGTCTCCGCGCACGCAGCCAACACGGCTTCCATGTCCAGGTCGGACGGCTCGCGGGTGCCGATGAGTCGCCCGGTCGCATGCCCCAAGATATCCACATGGGGATTGCGGACCGCGCGCAGGCAACGCGCCGTAATTGTCGCACGCTCTTGGCGCAGCCCGCTGTGAATGCTGGCGACCACCACATCCAACTCCGCCAACACCTCGTCGGGCAAGCCTAGTGTACCGTCGCTCAAAATCTCCACCTCGATGCCGCGCAAGAGACGAAAATCCACGCCCGCCGCTTCCCAGCGCGCATTGAGTTCGGCAATCTCCGCAGCCTGAGCTGCCAGCCGCGCTGCATCCAACCCGCCCACCATGCCCAAACCGGTGCTGTGGTCGCAGACCGCCCAATAGCGATAGCCGCGCGCCCGCGCCGCCTCCGCCATCTCCGCAATAGACGCTGTGCCGTCGCTCCAAGTCGAGTGTCCGTGTAACTCGCCCCGGATACAATCCGCCGTGATCAGATCAGGCAGCGTCCTTGCAGCCGCGGCGGCTATCTCGCCGCGATTCTCGCGCAGTTCCGGCGCAATCCACGCCAAACCGAGAAACTCATACAGCGCCTGCTCTTCCTCAAAGTAGCGCGTCTCGCCCGTCGGGGCCTCGCCCTCTCCGGTTGCGGTCAAGCTGTACTCATTGAGACTCCAGCCCTGCTTCAACGCCAGTTCGCGCAGCGCGACATTATGCTCCTTGCTGCCGGTGAAGTATTGCAGCGCCGCGCCCCAATGCTGCGGCTCCACCACGCGCAGATCAACGCGCAGCCCATCCCCCAGCACGATACTGCTCTTGGTCTCGCCCTGCCCCAGCACAGAAACGACTTGGGGCAACGTGCCAAAAGCCTCCATCACCGGCTGCGGCGTTGCGCTCACCACCAGAATATCCACATCGCCGATGGTCTCTTTCCAGCGCCGCAGGCTGCCGGCAATCTCCAAGCGGGCAATGGCGCCCTCAGCTACCCGCTCGCGCAAGGCCTCGACCACCCCCAGCGCCAAAGGACGCGCCGCGCCGATATTGGTGCGATCGCGTGTGCGCCGCGCTGCCAGTTCGATCCCGCGCAGAATCTTCTGCTCGCTCTTTTCGCCGAATCCTTTGAGCACACGGATACGCCCGGCTTCGGCAGCCGCACGCAGTTCCGCCACCGAAGTTACCCCCAATTCCTGCCATAGGCGCTTGGCTGTCTTGGGGCCGACATCAGGAACGTGAATCATCTCCACCACGCCGGCAGGAACCTGCGCCTTCAATTCCTCAAACTCGGCAACCTTGCCGTGCGTCAAGAATTCGGCAATCGCGTCGGCAATCCCCTTGCCCACGCCCTGGATGCTTTGCAACTTCCCTTCGGCGTGCAGCGTATGCAAGTCTTGGCTGAGGGTGCGGACAGACTCGGCTGCGTTTTGGAACGCGATGACGCGGAAACGGTTTGCATCGAGGATTTGCAGGATATCCGCCACCAGGGCAAGCTCCGCAGCCACGTCGCGGTTGGTCACGCGCCGTGCCTGTGCCTCCTTTGCGCCGGTGTCGTCATCTACTGCTTGTGTCATGCCCGCTTCCCTTCCATATTGCGCTTGCGGGCCTCGATCATGCCAGGCCCAAACACCTGGACAAGATTATAGCACGCCCCCCACCCACGACCAATGGACTGGACTACACCTCAGCGCGCGCCCCCACCGCAACGGCTCTCCTCATGCGCCGCCGTTCACCCCATACAGCGTAAACGAGAAGCTGTACGTACCTGGCAGCAACATATACGTGGGCAGCACACCCGGTCCACAGCTGCCGTTGCCCAAACCGCCCTGAGCCAGGTCGAGATTGAGAATTACCTCCGCGCGACGGCGCAGGTCATAGGTATGCGTCGCCGCGGTCAGGTCCTGCGCCGTGTAGTGATGCGCGCTGAAGCACAAAGTCGGCGCAGCCTTCACCAACAACCCGCGCCCCGTTGCGTCGGTCAAGGTCAGCCAGCGCACATCCAGATGATTGCCGTGCTCCTGCGGCTTGATATAGGGCACAAACTGCTCGGCAACGGTGCTTGCATACACCCCGATCGCCGCGCTCTCCTTGCGGTCCGCGTAACTCTCATGCGGACCACGACCATACCAAGCCAGCCGGTGGAGGCTGGGTGACAGCACCAGGGTCAACCCAATGCGCGGCAGCAACTTCGGCTGTGCACCGCCACACACCACGCGCAGCGTCACCTCAATGCCGCCATCCCCTGTTGCGCGATACGCGATCTCATAATCGAAGCGAGTTTCGTTCGGCGGGCGCAACATAGCCTTCAATTCCCGCTCGCTCTTGCCCGCATAGAGCGCCAACTCCTGGCGAATATCCACCGGCACACGTCCATGATGCCCCGTGGACGCCAGTTGATGCAGCACCGACAGCAACTTCGAGATGGAGCCTTTGTCCGCCAGTGTCTTCAAGAACACCTGAATCTTCTCACCAGAGGTGCTACCTTCCAGCCGGTCATACTCCAGACCAAATGCCTGGCAGATCAGGCGCACTTGGCTCTCATCCGCATACTGAACCAACAACGTCCCCAACCGCGTCAAAATCTCTTGCCAGCGCGCCGCCTTGACCGCATCCGCGTCAATTGCAGCCACGGCAGCCCCACGCACCACCACAGTCGTATCGCGGCCCGTTCCCAACACCGTGACGCCTTCGCTCACATCCCGCAGCCGGTCCAATCCCGCCTCTCGCCACTGCATAGCCGCACGCTGGTCGCCCCAGGTGTTGGCGTCGTTATCCGTCGGTGCGCGCCAAACTTGCAACGCAGGCCCCGCCACCAACATGTTCTGACCATCCTGCATCAACGCAACCGCGCGTCCCTGCTCCTTCTCCAGCATCAAGCGCAATCGGCCCGCCTCCAACACCACCTGTGTACCGCCCTCTTGGAACGCGCGGGGCGCTTCCGGTGGCGCGTCTGTGGCAGCAGCGGTCGCGGGCAAAGCAAACTGCGCCCACGCTACTTCGTGACCCGCCTCCGCCCACGTCGTGGTGCGCGCCAGCCGCGCCGATATCGTCAGCCACACTTCCGCCCCCGGTGACGGCTTCACCCCGTTGAGCGGCACGCGCAGCAAGGTACTCTCACCGGGCGGCGTGGACAAAGCCGGCAAGACGCCACTCTGTAATACGCGCGGCGCAGCCTGTCCCGTCACAATGTCCACAGGCG
>CAKZVN010000043.1 GCA_937922105.1 uncultured Litorilinea sp. | reverse complement strand
GCAGCAGGATCGCGGCTAACTTGCCTATCTTCAGCTTTGCGATGGACATACCTGTTTTCTCCTTGTGACTGGAACGGAGCCGATGAACTACAGACCGGAACGGGAACAACACACGTTACAAGCGTCGTTGGAGGGACCCATACTGTCTTTGACCGCCGGGGACGGTGTCCGCTAAACCTGAAAGAGAAAATACAACGAGTGTAGAACTCGATCGTACCTCAGCGGGTGACGGCAGATTCGGCGGGATGTCGAGGAGAACAGCCCGCGTCCGAAGCGATGCTTAGGCCGGTGTAGCGAAGAGGGTGGCTCTCTCGGCGACCTGCGTCAAGCCGATAGGTGTGGCGGTGGGCGACATCAACTCGTGCAGAACCAACCCTGCGGCGCCCATTGCCGCCGCATTTTCTTTGAGCGCCGACGGGACCACGGTGACATGGGCGGCATGGGTGGGCAAAGCGCGCTGGGGTAACTCGGCGCGCAACGGGTCCAACAGATACTCCCCGGCTTGCTCCATTGGCCCGCCCACGATCACCATATCCAAGTTGAGTAGATTGACGGCTCCGGCGACAGCGATTGCCAGCCAACGCCCGACTTCAGCCAACGCCTGTCGGGCGACGGTGTTGCCTGCCTCGGCAGCCCGGATTACTATCTCCAGGGTCAGCAGGTCCAGGTTACAGCCCAGTTCAGACCAAAGGGGGTTGTCGGGGGCGTCGCGCAGCAGTCGGCTCACGCGGCTCAACAGCGCGTCTACCGTGGCGACTGTAGAAAGACAGCCGTAGTTGCCGCAACGGCAGAGCGCGCCGTCGGGCTGTACCGTTACATGGCCTAGCTCACCGGCACCGAAGCCGCGGCCCCAGTAGGGGTGTCCGTTGATGACCAACCCGCCGACGATGCCGGTTCCCACACGCAAATAGAGCAGGTTATCCACATTCTGCCCGGCGCCATACCACCGTTCGCCCCAAGTTGAGGCACTGCCGCGGGAAAAGACTGCCACCGGAAAGGGAAAGCGCGGGGCTAGCGCGTCGGCTAACCGCTCGCCTTGCCAGGGCAACAACACTGAGAGCTTGACGCGCCCGATGGTGGGGTCCACAATGCCGGGTACACAGACACCCATTGCCGCAATTTGAGTCGGCGGAATCCCCGCGGTCGCGGTCTGCACGCACACTTCCAGGAGGTCCAGCAACGTTTTCACAGAGAGATCGGCAGGATTGACCGGCTGCACGGCATAGCGCACCGGCTCCGCGCGCAGATCGGTGAGGATCACACGGCACTCTTGATTGGTCAGTTCCGCGCCGACCACGAAAGCGGCGTGGGGCACTATGGACAACAAAATTCGTGGGCGTCCGATGGCAGTGCTTTGGCTGCCGCTTTCCTCCACCAACCCGGCATCGATCAATTCCGCCACGATTGAGGAGACCGCGGCCTTGCTCAGCCCGGTGGCATCTACTATCTCGCTGCGCGAAATTGCGCGATGGCGGCGAATCTGCTCCAAGATCAAGCGCCGATTCAGTTCTTTGCTGGTGTCCGGCCACATAGTCCCTTGGTCAGGAGTTGGACAGTGTTTGCGTACTGTCATTCTGAGCCGCTAGGTTGCCTGCCCTGGAGAGGGAGAGGGGCGATGGTTTAACGGCTGTGTAAACGTCTCCGCTACCGGCGCCGGCAGGTCTCCCCAAGAGGGACCATGCGGTGCAGAGTGCTGTGCCGACAAGAGTCAGTTGGTCTACGGAAGGCAACCGATACGAATAATCGAGTCAGACAATCGAGGCTTTGTGTGGTGCGAAAACTAACTGGGCCGAATCATAACACGTCGTCGGGCGTGTGTCAATCACGATTTTGGGGACTTTTAGCGCCCGAGGGCCTCGCAAAAGTCGGGTTTGCACGGGCACAGGCTCTGGTGATGCCAACGTCCCCATGCCCCGTTGGGGCATCGCTCTGGGGCAGTGTCGGGATTCTTCGGCGCAGACGCCTCAGAGTGATACCGACTTAGGGTCTTTCTCAAACGGGGAAGGGGCGGTTGTCCTGCTGTGCACGCATTTCCTCTGCCGATCTAGCGCAGACCACAAGGCGTATTACCGGTCAAAAAAGCTGGGAACACCCCTGGTTGTCACTTCACAAGGTTCCGTACAACAAGTCAGGCGAGCACCCTGGGTGGGCCCAAGCTGACGCTCTGATTGGATTTGGAAACATAGAATTGTGGGATAACCAGCCGGTACAGGCCTGCCTTAGTTCGTTGAACGAACAATGGCCGGGTCAAACTCGACGCGCAGATGCTACGAGTCGTTCACATGTCCGGCCATACGCCATCAGCGCTTCTGGCGGGTATAATGGAAACCGGCGCGGTGATCCAGTTAGGTGATGGCGGGCGCGGCGTGGAGATAGGTTCGGTCCGTTAGTTGGGCAAGGACAAAGGCCGCGACATCCCCGCGCGTAACCTGCCCAGCCTTAATCTGCTTGTCCAGCCCGGTGGTGGCTTTGCCGGTGGGCGGGCCGTCTACCAAGCCGCCGGGGCGTACGATGGTCCAGTCCAGACCGCTGGCGCGCACCAGTTGCTCTTGGATTTCTTTGTCTGCCATCACCCCACGCAGCGCAGTGGCGACGATGATGCGGAAGAAGAAGGGGATTTGGTCTTTGCTGTCACCGACGCCCAGGGAGGTGACCACCACCACGCGACGGATGCCCTGGGCTTGCATGGCGCGCAGGATCTGGGCAGTGCCGTCGGAGACGACGTTGGCTGGGTTATTCGGAGTGTTGCCCAAGCTGATCACCACCGCGTCGCACCCGGTGAGGGCGGCGGCAACGTCGTCCGGGTTGAGGACGTTGCCCTGGACGATGGTCAGGTGGGGGTCTTGAATGGGAAGTTTGGACGGGTCGCGCACCAGGGCGCGGACTGTGTAGCCCTGTTCCAGGGCTTGGCGGACGACTTCGCGACCGGTGCCGCCGGTCGCGCCGAAGACGGCGATCTGCATAAGATGAGTCTCCTTGCCGATATGCGCGCAGAGATTACGGCGCGCGTGAGAGATTGACCATGATGATACGGCAAGCGCCGTAGTGAGGCTGTAAGCGCGACTGCGATGGAGGAGGAATGATGAGCGCAATGGAACCGGCACAGCGCAGCTGGGTGGCGGCGCGCACGGCAGACTTTGTGGCAAAGGTGCGAGGCGGGTTGATTGTTTCGTGCCAGGCGTTGGCCCATGAGCCGCTGCATGGGGCCGCGATCATGGCGCGCATGGCGATAGCCGCGCGGGAGGGGGGCGCGGTGGGGATTCGCGCCAACTCCCCGGCGGATGTGGCGGCTATTCGCCAAGCGGTGGAGCTCCCGCTCATCGGCCTGTACAAGGAGGAGTTGCCCGGTTACCCGGTCTATATCACGCCCACGCTGCGCCACGCGTTGGCGATTGCCCAAGCCGGGGCCGATCTGATTGCGCTGGACGCGACGCTGCGCCCGCGACCGGAGGCGCTGGATGGTTTGATCGCCGCCATCCATGCTCAGACAGGGCTACCGGTGCTGGCGGATATTGCGACGGTGGACGACGCGCTGGTGGCAATCGAAGCCGGCGCGGACATGGTCTCCACCACCATGTCGGGGTATACGGAGGGTTCGCCCGCACAGCCGGGACCGGACTTGGCGCTGGTTGCGGCGCTGGTGGGCCGCGTCCAGGTTCCTGTGCTGGCGGAGGGACGCTATCACACGCCGGAGCAGGCCGCGGCTGCCCTGGAGGCGGGGGCGACCGCGGTGGTGGTGGGTGGGGCCATCACGCGGCCGCAAGAGATTACCCGCCGCTTTGTGGCGCGTATCCGGCAGGCCGCGAGTTCAGTCGCCGGGAGCTGAGCGGAGATCCGACAACAAGAAGGGGGCGGCAACATGACCGCCCCCTTCTTGTTGCCTGTGGCGCAATCAGCGCGCACCGCAGGCTTGCAGACAGGCTTGCATATGCCCGCGCGCCTCGGCGGCAATGATGGCGCAGCGGGTCACGTCGTACTCTTTGGCGCCGATGACCTCCAGATTGAGCGGGCCGCGATAGCCGTGCTCGTGGAGTACCCGAATATAGCCGACCAGGTTGATGTCCCCGCGCCCGTTGGCCTGCATCTCTGGCGCGCCGGGACCTTGTTGGCGACCTTTGCAGTCGCGGATGTGGACGTGCTTGACGCGCGTGATGACCGCAGCGATGGCTTCGACGGGGTCCTCACCGGCCCGGTAGATGTGGGACGGGTCCATATCAATGCCGAAGTTGGGCGAGGAGATAGCCTGCATGACGGCTAAGGTGGTCGGCGTATTATAGACGCTGTGACCGACGTGGGCTTTGACGCAGAGGGTGACGCCGTAGCGCTCTGCCATCTGCGCGAGCTTGCCCAACTCGTCAATGGTCTGTTGCAGGCTGCCCGGCTCACCGGTCTTGCCGCCGGGACCGCAGTTGATGATGGGGATGCCCAGCTCGACCGCGGCTTGCATGGCAAGCTCCATCTTGGCGGGGTCGCGGCTGGGCTGCTCCATGGCTAATAGTTCGAGACCATAGGTGTCCGATAGGCCGCGAATCACAGGCGTGAGTTCACGATAGCGTTCCAAGACCAGATGCTCGCTCATGCCGTCAATGGCGGAGAGTTCGATGCCGTCGTAGCCTGCCAGCGCAATGTAGCGAAAGGCGGTCTCCAGATCGTGACCGCCGAACAACACGGAATTGGCGCCGAGTTTCATAGTGAGTCCCTCCTGGGTAGAGAGTGGATGGGGGCGGTTGCAGCTCAGCCGCTCAGTTGGCGACGCGTCCAGCGATTGAGGATGGGGTCGCGGGTCTGTTCCAGCCAGGTCAACAGGCGGCTGCGCAGGCGTTGTAACGCGTGGCGCGCGTCCGGGTGCGCGGCCAAGTTGGTGCGTTCTGCCGGGTCATAGGCGAGGTGATAGAGTTCATCTTCGGCGGTGGCGTTCCACACATATTTCCAGTCACGGTCGCGCACCATGCGTTGGGTATAGAGGCCCATTTGGTTGCCGTAGTAAGCTGCGTAGATGTCTGCGCGCGAGGCGCGGGCAAGTTCGTCGCGCAGGTCGCAGCCGGCGAAGCTCTGCGGGGGGGGGATTCCGGCAACGGCGAGAAAGGTGTACGCCAGGTCGAGCGCGGCGCTGACAAAAGCGTCGCAGGTCGCGGAGGCGGGCAGGGCTGCGGGCCAACGCAGGATGAGGGGGACGCGCACCAAGTCGTCGTACATGACATAATGTTTGTCAATCAGGCCGTGACTGCCGCAGAGGTCACCGTGGTCGGCGCTGAAAGCAACCAGCGTGTTGTCGCGCAGCCCTAGTTGGTCCAGTGCGGCGAGGATGCGCCCGACTTGGTGGTCGAGTAGGGTGATTTCGCCCAGATAGCGGGCGACAATCGGCGCCCAATCCTGCCATGTCCAGTGCTCGATCCCCCAGGTTTGGCGCTGTTTGCGTTGGATATAGGGCTTGCCCACGAGCGGATCGTCGAAGCCGAGCCACGGCGGGATGTCTTGGGGTGCGTAGCGGGACGCATACGGTTCGGGCACGACGTTGGGCAGGTGCGGCTCGGAGGGGTCCCAGCGCAGGAAGAAGGGCTGCCCCGTCGCCGCGGCGGTGGTCAGCGCGGCGATGGTTTGGTCCGCGCCCCAGGCCAATGACGATTGCTCCGGGGTGATGGCAGGGTCGGTCTCGCCGAAGAAGCCGTTGGTGAAGGGCTTGGGCGGTAGGCCCTGGGCTGCGCGCCAGGCATGGTATCCCCGCTCCGGTACGAAGAGATCGCAGCCGAAGGCCGTTGGGCCGAGGCGGGGATGGACATGCCACTTGCCCACATGGGCGACAAAGTAGCCGGCATCGTGGAGGAGCGCGGTGAAGGTGGGCAGGCGGATGGTGGGTGGAGGAGCCAACTCGGTCTCGGCGTTGGCTAAGAAGCCGTGGGCCGCGGGCCAACTTCCGGTCAACAGCGAGGCGCGCGCCGGTGTGCAGACGGGGATGGGTGTGAATGCGTGGGTGAAGTGCACGCCTTCCGCAGCCAAGCGGTCGAGGTGCGGCGTCTGTAGCAGCGGATGGCCCGCCACGCCTAGACAATCGTGACGAAACTGGTCGGCGTGGATGAGTAGGATGTTGGGATTAGACATAACCGAAGCGGGTCAGTTCGGGTGCGAAGAAGTCGAAGTCGTGCCTGCCGCTGTCCAAGCGATAGCGACCGACCGCATCGGGGCGCACGACAATGCGCGCCAGGGGGATGCCCAAATAGGCTTCCAGGCGGGCAAGCGTCTCCTCTTGGCGCAAGACGAAGTCCTCGAAGCGTAGCTCCAGCCAATTGGCCGGTTGGGGCGTGGCTTTGACCAACTCCACTTGGTATTTCCAGGAGATGGCGCGGCGTAGGCGGATGTCGTCGGTGGGCGGGTAGTCAATGCCGAAGACGCGCAGGTCGTCGGTGATGTGGCGGTTGAGCACACAGTCACGCGGGTCGCGCACCCAGAAGATGTATTTGGCGTCCGGGAAGAGACGCACGATCCACGGGAAGACCAGCGTAGTCTCCGGGATCTTCCAGCCCACCAGGGCGTCCGGATGCTTGGCTTGTTCATCCAATACGCTTTGGAGGTAGGTATGGATGAGCCGGGTGAACTCATCGGGAATGGGCATGGTGTGGAGCTGGGAGAAGTCCCAGCTAAGACCACCCTGCCATTCCACATAGCGGGCCATGACGCGGCAGGCGTCGTACATAGCTTCAGGGGGGACCAGATCGCCGGAGCGGTTGATGGTCGCGCCCATGAAGACCCCGCTGGCGTACAGGGTGTGTGAAACGGCGCGTGTGCCGGAATGGCCGCGACCGATGACGGTAACCAGGGTCATGCGGGGTGTCTCGCTTGCAATAGGGCGTGCAGGGTGTCGCCGAGGATGGCGCCCATGTCGGCTTCGGCGATGA
>CAKZVN010000042.1 GCA_937922105.1 uncultured Litorilinea sp. | reverse complement strand
GCTGCATGGGCAGGGGCCTCGTAGAGATGGCAGGAGACCCACCGCTCCGGGCGCAGCTCGATCAGCGTGGGCACATCCACCGCGCAGTGGTCCATCATCTTCGGACAGCGGGGATGGAACATACAGCCCGGCGGCGGGGTGAGCAATGACGGTGTCAAGCCGGGGATGCCCTTGAAGACTTCTTTGGACTGCAACGCGGGCAAGCTGCCGATGAGCAATTGGGTGTAGGGGTGTAACGGGTCCTTGAAAATATCGCGCACCGGCCCCACCTCCACCAATTTCCCGCCGTACATCACGCCGACACGGTCTACGAATTGGGCCATCAACCCCATGTCATGGCCCACCAAGATCACCGACGCGCCCAACTCCCGTTGCACGCGACCTAGTGTCTCCATCACTTGGCGTTGAACCACCACGTCCAGCGCGCTGGTCGGCTCGTCGGCGATGATGACCGCGGGGCTGAGCAGAATACCCATCGCGATGCAGACGCGCTGTTTCATGCCGCCGCTCAATTCGTGAGGATAGGCCTCCAGCACATCGGTGCGCAAGTCTACCGATTGCACCGCTTCGCGCACGCGCGCTTCGATGCGCGCTCTGGACTCGCCGGGCAGATGGGCGCGCATGGTGTCGCGCAATTGCTCGCCGATCTTCATCACCGGGTTGAGCGAGTTCATGGCTCCCTGGGGGATGAGCGCGATCTCGGCGGCGCGCGCCTGGCGCATCTCTTCATCCGAAAGTTTGAGCAGATCGCGTCCGTTGAGGATGACCTCGCCGCCCTCGATGTGCGCGGGGGGCTGCAAGAGGCGCATCAGGCTGAGCGCCGTGGTGCTTTTGCCGGAGCCGGACTCGCCCACCAGGCCCAGACGCTCGTTGGGGCGGAGATAAAAGCTGACGCCGCTGACCGCGCGCACGGGGCCGCGCGGCGTCCGATAGCTGACGCGCAAATTGCGCACGTCCAACACCCGTTCCTTGCCCTCGGCCCGGGCGGTCTGTGTCGAGATTTGTGCTTCCGTGACCATTGCTCTCTCAATCCGAGGGGACGGGCCGGCGCCCGTCCGGTGGGTGGTTAACCGCGCATGGCGCCTTTGAGCCGCGGGTTGGCATATTTGTCCAGCGAGACGCTCATGAGGAAGAGGCCCAGGAAGATGATCGCCAACGTCGCGACAGGCGGCCCCCACCACCACCACATGCCACGGAACATGGCTGAGTAGGTGAAGGAGTGATAGAGCGTGCGCCCGATGGTGGGAATCTGCTGCGGCCCTAGCCCCAGCACTTCCAGGCCGACCGCAGCCAGGATACCGGTGCTGACCGAACCGACAAAGGCCGCAGCCAAGTACGCGGTCAAGTTGGGGAGAATCTGCAAAAAGATGATCTCCAGGTCGTTTTGCCCGTTGAGCCGCGCAACCTCCACAAAGAGCCGTTCGCGCAGGCTGAGGGTCTGGGATCGGATCACGCGCGCGGGCAAGGGCCATGCCAGCAATCCGACGATCATCGCCATCAACTCCACGGTCATCACGCGCACATAGGCGGAGATGGTGATGAGGATGGCAAGGGCAGGGATGACCAGCATCACGTCGGCCAAACTGCTCACCGCCGTGTCCAGGAAGCCTTTGTAATAGCCGGCGATCAGGCCGATGAGCGCGCCGATGGCAACGCCCACCCCGCCTGCCAGTAGGCCGATGCGAAAGGTGGTGGGGATGCCCAACACCATCAGGGTGAAGATGTCGCGTCCGAAGCCTTCGGTGCCCAGCGGATGCTCCAGGCTTGGCGGGCGGTTGAGCGGGTTGGCGCCCATGTTGGCGCGCGTCGTATCCACAAAGAGCGCGCCGATCACGCCGAAGAGATAGAGCGCAGCCAACAACCCAAAGCCGATGGTGAAGAGCCAGTTTTCACGAAAGAAGCCGAAGAGGGTGCGCAGCGCGCCCCACAGCGTTCCGCCCGCTTGCGCGACCGGATTGGGTTTTGCCGACGTGTTGGATGGAAAGGTGGTTGTGCTCATGTGCCTCTGCTTTCGCCGGTTGCGCGGCCGGGTCACGTGGGTCAGGAAGGTCAGCCGCTGCTTTCGGCGACGTAGGTGACGCGCGGGTCAATGCGCGGGTAGATCAGGTCAATGATCAACACCGCCAAGCCCACCGAGATGGACAAGATCAGGGTGATGCCCTGGATCACCGTGTAGTCGCTGTTGATGATGGACATGTAGAGCAAGTAGCCCAGGCCGGGATAGGCAAAGATGATCTCCACCAAGATCGCGCCGGAGACCACATGGCCCAGGGCAATCGCCAGCTGGGTCAACTGCGAGGGGATGGCGTTGCGCACGGCATACCAGATGAGGATGCGCGCACGATGCAGCCCCTTGGCTTCCGCCAAGAGCATGTAGTCCTCGCCGATGGTGTTGACCATCAGGCCGCGCATGTTGAGCGCCCAGAAGCCCAGGCTGGAGAGGATGATGGAGAGCGACGGCAATACGGCGTGGCGCGCCACATTACCCCAAAATTCCAGCGTCGGTCCCGGCACGATGCGCGAATCATAGGCTCCGCTCATGGGGAAAAGGCCGGTGGTAAAGGCAAGGGCATAGAGCAACAACAGCGCCAAGAGGTAGTAGGGCAGGACGGCAAAGATCATGGTGACCGGGATCACCGCTTTGATGATCATGGGGGTTCCGCGCCACGCCAGGAGCGCGCCTGCCGCAACGCCCAACACAAAGGTGATGATGATGCTCGTTGCCAGGAGGCCGACCGTCCACATGATGGAGGGCTGGATAATCTCCCACACCCCCGCCGGGAAGGCCGACAGGGAGAAGCCCAGGTCCAGCCGGGCCGCGTTGGCGAGATAGTTAAAGTATTGGACATGCAGGGGGTCGTTCAGCCCGAAGCGCTCGCGATAGGCCTCGAACATGGCTTGGCCGTTTTCGATGCCCGAGCTGGCTTGCTGCATGCGGGAGGTGATGGCGCCG
>CAKZVN010000041.1 GCA_937922105.1 uncultured Litorilinea sp. | reverse complement strand
CTCGCTCACCGTCCACAGGCGCGCCGCGGCGTCCGGGTCAGGCAAATCGCCCTGGGCCGCCTCCAACCGGCGGCGCACCCGCCGCCGTGCCGCCTCCAGTTGCGCGGCGGTCTGGCGGCGCAGCGCGGCGTAGGGGTCGCTCCCCGCTGGGACAGTGGGCGATGTACCGGTCGCTACGCTGAGAACTTCCTCGATGGCTTGGCTCATGGTGGCGCGCGGGGTGAAACCGGGTCGGAAGCCCACCCCATAGGCGCTATAGCCCACAGCGCGCCCTTGCTCCAGCCAGACGCCCGGCTGCGGCGCGTACGCGGCGTTCCAAAGCTCGCGCAAGACCTGGGCGACCGCGCTCACGTCCGCCGCCCTTGCGGGAGCATTGGCATCCCCCAACACGCGCCACGCGACTTCGCGGCCCAGCGTCGGACTGCTGCCGGCAACGCCCTCGGCAATTGCCTTCCACAGCGGACCAGGGCGCGCGAGCAGTGCCGCGAGACGGACATCATACTCGTCGCTACCATCGTCCCACGGAGCCAAGCGTGGCTGGGGGCGCGGCGGGCTATAGGGCTTGCCGGGCATCAACACACGCTGGGCGTGTTCGCCGGGTCGCACGCGCTGGACGCATTCTAAAATCATGCCCGCGGGGTTGAGCAGGAGAAGGTTGCTCAGCCGCCCCATTGGCTCGGCGACCAGCGTGGTGGTGCCGTGGGCCGGGTGGTCGCAATGGAAATGGACAATGCGCTCGGTGGGGTCGGGCTGCTCGATACGCGCCACAAGGCTCTCGCGCACGTACTTGCGCAGGAGCAGCAGCAGGGGCGTCTCTTTTCCCACCCCGCGCCGCAGCTTTTGACTCGCCAAGTAAAGATAGCCCGCGCCCGGCGCAGCCGCGATAAGCAGATAATGCCGTGCACGCCGGGCATAGACCTCCAGCCCCACGCTGTGCGCGTCGGGCAAGAGGACTTGTTGCACGCGACCGCCGGCGAGCGTCTGTTGCAACTCATGGACCACAGCGGCAAGCGTCAACGCATCAAAATGCATGGGAATCCCCGATATCGTGTCCTCACGACCGGCACAGCCGCCGGTGACGGCTACCTGGGAAGTAGCATACCCGTGGGAACGGGTGTGGTCAATCAGGAATTCTCGATGAGGAAGCGGGAGCGAAGGCCTGCTCGCGAAATGGTTTGATCGCCAAATCGCGAAGATAGTCATGCTGAGCGCAGCTGCCCGCCCTGAGCGCAGTGAAGGGAAGCATCCCCCGCCGGTGGTCTGTCGGGATTCTTCCCTTCGCAGGACGCAGGGCAGGCTGTCGCTGCGCTCCTCAGCATGACGGCTACTTGGCGATCAGATCGCTCGAATGTTTAACCCAAATTCGTATGATCGTGGTACGTGCCACGCACCACTAGACCTTCGCGCCCAAGAAGCGATGGAGACCCTTGATGCCGTCGTAGCCGGCGAATTTAGCGCGCGGACCAAGCTCGGATTCGATCTGGAGGAAACGGTTGGCGACCGGCCCGGTGCCGCCCTCGCGCAAGTGTCCCGTCCCCAAGCCTACGGTATAGTCGGCGATGGACGGCCCCTCCCCGCGGCTGTCGCAGGGCATGACGTTGTAGCCCGCAGCCAGCGCCATGCGCACCGCGTCGAAGGCTTCGCTGATGGTGCCGATTTGATAGACCTTGAGCAGCATGGCATTGGCTGCGCCGGTCGCCAGGCCTTGCTTGAGCCGCTCCGTATTGGTGGTAAAGAGGTCGTCACCCACAATCTGGACAGGCAGGCGGCGGGTCAACTCCGCGTGCCCCTCATAGTCCACTTCGTCCAGCGGGTCTTCCAGGATCACAAATGGATAGTTGGCGACCATCTCCTCATAGAGGCGCATCATGTCGTCCACGGTCTTGTCTTCCGCTGAGAAGATGCCCACAAAGCGTTGGCGATCCGCCTCCCAGTAAGTTCCCGCAGCAACGTCTACCTGGATGCCGACCTTGTTGTCGAAGTTCAGATTTTGGATGGCTTTGAGCTTGACATCCCACAACTCGCGGTCGTGCTTGACATACCCGGCGGGTACGCTGACATAGTCGCGTAGGTTGTCAATGCCGAAGGTGCTCTTCATCAAGCGCACGAATTCGCGGTTGACCTCCCACGCCGCATAGGAAGCCTCGCTGTAGCTGTTGAAGCCGAAGCACATAAACGAGTAGCTCGGCTTGCCGCCGGAGCGCTTGCCACTACCGTAGCGCCCACTGCCTACAATGCTAATGACCCCAGGAACGGGCATGAGCGTGGCGTTGACGCCGCCGATGTGCTGATAGAGCGGGATGCCCAGCGACGCCGCGCCCGCCTGCAACACCGCAGCCGAAACCGCGCCGGTGGCGTTACCGCCCAGCTTGGACTTGGTGGGCGTGCCGTCCAGGTCAATGATCACCTGGTCTACTTCGCCCTGGCGCGTGGCGTCCATGCCCATCACGGCGGGTGCGATCACATCATGGATATTGGCGACCGCCTTGAGCACGCCGCGCCCGCCCCACTTTGTGCCGCCGTCATAGGCGAACTGCACTTCATGCACACCCACCGACACGCCTGCGGTGGTCACCGCAGTTCCTTTGGCCCCGTTGGCTGTGACGACGGTACACTCGACGCCGGGATGACCCCGGTCGGAGAAGACTTCACGCGCCTTGACGCTGACGATGGTTGAACCTGCCGGCATTGTTTTCCTCGCGTTTCTATCGGGTTGCTTCAATCGGCTCGGACCAAGTCCGACTCGTTGTACCTTCCATTATCTACCCGCGGCGAGCAATTGCGTGAATGCGCGGGGCGCGGAATCGCGCCGGACGGCGCCGGTTAATGCGGACGCTTGATGCCCGGTGTATGTCCCAAAATGAGGGTGATGCTCAAGTCGCCCATGCTCATTGCCGGGGTGGTGACGATGCCGTCGCCCAGGGCGTAGAGCACGGGGGAAGTGTCGTGGCGTTTGAGCGCTGCGGCTAAGTCAATGCCCCGTTCTTTGGCGCGTTGCAGCGTGCTGTAATCCACGATGCCGCCGGTGAGGACCGGGATACGCGCATACTCCTCGCCCTGGACGAACTGGTGACCAGGGCCGTCGGTCCCGTCCGAATCCACCGAAGCCATCACGACTTGGCGCGTCAAGCCTAGCTCCCCAGCCGCGGCGACGATATACTCCTGATTGCGCCCGCCCATGCCCGTTTCACGCCCCACGGTGACGATCATCTCGCCGCCGCTGAGCAAGACGCAGGGCGGCACGAAGGGGTCACACTCCATTTCCGAGTGAAAGGCCATGTTGGCGACCATGCGTCCGGCCTGGTTCGCTTCCAGTTTCATGGTGTAGTTGTTGAACAACACATGGGTGCGGAAGCCCATCGCCTCGGCCTTTTTCTTGACGGTAGGGACCATGCCCAATTCCGGCGGGAAGATGAAAAAGACGCGCTGCTGGGAGGCCTCGAACTCGGCGATGGAAAGATTGGGGACCGGCGGCTTACCGTGCAGCAAGTAGCGGCGCACCGCTTCCGGCGTTTCGTCCCACAGGTCCCACTTTTTGAGCGATTCGATAGCCGTTTCGTGGGTGGATTCGTCGGGCAGCGCATGGAGCCAGCGCACTACGCCCCGGTGCGTGATGTCCTCATAGGCGCTGGGGCGGGCAAACGCCAGCATATGCACCACGCGCGCCGGGCGCAGATAGCGGGTAAACTTACCGCCCTTGATTTGATCCAGGTGATTACGGATGGGCACCAAGTCCACGGTGGGGCCGCCCTTCTCAATCTGGAAGGCATAGACCACGCGGCGTACATCTTCCAAGCTCACGTCGTCCACGGGCAAGGTGAGCAACGAGCCGACGCCATTGCCCATGGTGGTGAGCACTAGGTCGTCGGGGCGCAAATCCGCAGCCATCTCGATAATGCGCCGGCAGCCTGCGGCGCAGCCCTCGTCAGGGACGGGGTGCGCGCCATAGGTAACACCGATGCGCTGCAATTCATGGGGCGTGCCATGTTTTTCGATCAAGTGCCCGCCGGTCAGCCGGTCGCCCAGGATTTCTTCAATGGCTTTAGCCGCACGGGTGATGCCCTTGCCGCCACCGAAGACAAAGATGCGCTTGACCGTGCGCAGGTCAATAACCTCCGGGCCGGGCAGCGGTGTGCCGGCTGCGGCATAGAGCGGGCCGCCCAGGGTGAGGATATCCCCCTCCAGGTGTATGGCGGCTTGCATGGCATAGTAGGGATCGGCGGCGCGTAGACCGGCCTCGAGCAGTTCAAGCATGAGGCGACGGCCCTGGATATGTCCGTGATCCGACAGCGTCTCGGCGTTGAGAATGCGGTTCATGGGTCTGATTTCCAGGCTGGATAGTGGGGACGAAATTGCATCGGTTCGCCTCTAGGATACCCGCAGGGGTACAGTTTTGGCAATCCGGGCCGCGCAACGACCGGCCCGGATGCGGTCGGCCTTAGCCTCTGCGGCGGAAGAGTTTGGCCTGGGGCGTGAAGGGTACGTCGGCGTCTAGCGGGAAGATGGGCCGCGCGCAGCGAGTATGGCCCAGGGTGGGCAAGTTGGCGCTGGTGCTGCCGGGTACATCTACGTTGAGCACCGCCGCGGCCCACTCGTCGAACATGTGCGGCTGGCAGTGGGGCGACTTGACCACCACCGCGTCGAAGCGCCGCGGCTCCTGCCCGTGGGCATAGAAAAGCGAGCGGTCATAGAGCGCCACCGGGCGCGTTGTCACCACCCAGGTCACTGTGTCGCTTACCAGCACCGCGGTCGGCCCGGAGGTCCAAATTGCGCCGTTGGATTCGCTGGGGAAGCGCCCCTCGCTGAGCATGTGCACCCGACCGCGGAACGGCAGCGGCGCAAAACGACCCCGATCCAACTGCCCGCCCACCGTGGTCGTCACCTCGTTGCCCACTCCCGCAGCAAAGGCCGCGGCGACCGCGGGCGCGTCCACAATAGGCGCCAACACGCGCCCCCTATAGCCCGCTGCCAGCAGCCCCGTCACGATCAGCGGGCTATCGCCCGACGCGCCCGAACTAGTGGCGTCGGCTGCGTCCACCAGGATCACCGTGCCGTGCGTGGTCGCCAATGTGCGCCGCACGGCCTCCTCCAGCGAGACTAGCTGTGCCTGTAAGCGAGTACGCACCGCCCAGAAGTCGCGCGCCAATTCCAGCGCGGTCTGCTCGGCAAGCACCGGGTCGTCGTCGGTCACCACAAAGGTGTTGGAGCGCAAGTCCACGACATCGGTGAAAGGATTGCCGATCAAGAGACCCGCCGAAAGACCGCGCGGCCCATTTTCGACCGCCTGGGCGCGGCGGATCATCTGCCCGAACAGCCCGGTTGCGGTCTTGAGTTCATCCCCGCGCACCAGCGCCGGGATGGGAACCAGCGCAGTGACGGGCCGCACCTCTCCGTCCAGGATGCGCAGGAGCAGCCGCGCCGCACGCTCACCGGTGCTGGCAAAGTCCACATGGGGATAGGTGTGATAGGCGACGATGGCGTCGCTGTGGGTGAGCATGCGCTCGGTCACGACGCCGTGCAGGTCCAACGAGACCACCACCGGCACGTCCTCGCCCACGATGGCGCGCAGCTCGGCGAGCAGCAGCCCTTCCGGGTCGTCTTCGCCCTCCGCAGCCATT
>CAKZVN010000040.1 GCA_937922105.1 uncultured Litorilinea sp. | reverse complement strand
TACGGCTTCGAACCGGTGACCACGGTGGAGATGTGGCAGCGGCTGCGCCGGATGAATCCTACGCTGGCTATTGTGGGGATCGAGATTGACCCGGCGCGTGTAGCCGCAGCACAGCCCTATCGTCGGGACGGTCTGTCGTTCTGGCTGGGCGGGTTCAACTTCACCCTGAGCGACAACGAAGGCGCGGGCATGGTGCAGGCGCGCGCCGTGCGCGCGTTTAATGTGCTGCGCCAATATGAACCGGCACAGGTAGCGCCTGCCTACGCCCAGATGGCGGCAGGCGTGTTGCCGGGCGGCTTGCTCATCGAGGGCACGTCGGACCCGCTGGGCCGCGTGTGGGTGGCGCATGTCCTGCGCCGGAACGCGGATGCATCTCCACTTTGGACGCGCGAGGCGCTGGTCTTCGGCACCAATTTTCGGAGCGGCTTCGACCCGGCGCAGTTCCAGAGCGTCTTGCCGCGCGATCTGATTCAGCGCGTCGTCCCCGGTGAGCCGATTTATAATTTTTTTGTTGCGTGGCGACAGGCTTGGCAGGAATGCCGGGCGGCGCGCGTGTGGGGCGTGCGTAGTTGGTTTGCGGCGAGCGCGCGACGCTTGGCGAGCCGCGGTTATCTTCTTGATCTGCGCGCACGCTATTTGCGCCGGGGATTTTTGGTCTGGAAGCGACCGAACTTGGGCGCAGTGCCCGGGTAGGCAGGTGGGCGGACGGAGAGAGCGTGACCCGTCCGCCCACCTGTTGTGTTATTGATAGGCGAGGGAGCCGTCGGCGCGCAGGGTCTGGGCGCGACGCCAACTCTTGAAGGGATAGCGAGCGAGCGCGTCCAGGTTGAGGTCAATGCCCAAGCCCGGCTTGTCGGGAATCTCCAGATAGCCGTTCACCAGTTTCATGGGTTCGTCCACGATGTCGCGGCGCGGACCTTCGTCGTCGGCGTGGTATTCCAGGATGAGGAAGTTGGTGGTGCTGGCGGCGAAATGGACGTTGACCGCGGTGGCGATGGGGCCGCACGGGTTATGCGGCGCGACCGACACATAGTGGGCTTCCGCCATGGCTGCGATCTTTTTCATTTCCCACAGACCGCCGGTAAGACAAATGTCGGGCTGGATGATGTCCACGGCTTTGGCGGCGAGCAAGTCGCGAAATTCGTAGCGGGTGTAAAGCATCTCCCCGGTGGCAAGGGGGACGCCTGCCTTCTGGTTGAGTTGGGCCATCGCTTCGTAGTTTTCGGGACGCAGGGCTTCTTCGACGAAGAAGGGGCGATAGGGCGCGACGACTTGGCAAAGCTCTACGGCGCGGCCTACCTCGAAGAGCCGGGCGTGGGGGTCCAGCCCGATGTCAATGTCCGGGCCGACTGCGTCGCGCACTGCGGCAACGCGGCGCTCGGTCTCGCGCAAGGCCTGGTTCCAGGGCATGGCTTGCCAGTTGGGCGGCAACGGCCCAATCTTGATGGCGGTGTAGCCGTACTTTTCGATGAGCGCGACGGCATCGGTGGCGAGTTCTTCGGGTGTATTGCCGCGCGGGGATTGGTAGACGCGAATTTTGTCGCGACATTTGCCGCCCAGCAGGCGATAGACGGGCAACCCGGCAGCCTTGCCCGCAATGTCCCACAGTGCGTGTTCGATGCCGGAGATGGCGGCGTTGACGACTGAGCCGCCGGGAAAGCGCGATCCGGCATACATCAAGTGCCACAGTCCTTCGATGTCGCGCGGGTCGCGGCCGACCAGCCATTCCTCGAAATCGTGGATGACTTCGACGGTGGCTTTGTCGGGACCGCAGGAATAGGCTTCGCCGACGCCATGAATCCCTTCGTCGGTGTGGATGACCACGTAGGGGATGTTGCGATGCCCCATGGAGATGAGGTGGGTGGCGATGCGGGTAATCTTCATGGGCGTGGAGCACACTTTCCGCTGAGGCCGTCGAGTTATCCCTTGAGGCCAGTGGTGACGATGCCGCGCACGAAGTACTTTTGTGCGAGGAAGAACAGGGTCAACGGCGGCACGGCGACAATCAGCGATGCAGCCATGAGGATGGCTTCGCGCGGTTCGTCGCTCTCAAAAGAGGACGCCGTGAAGTAGCGCAGACCAATGGAGACGGTGAACTTTTCCGGCGAGTTGAGGAAGATCAGCGGGCCGATGAACTCGTTCCAGTGCTCGATGAACGAGAAGATGGCGACGGTCGCCAGGGCCGGTTTGGCCAGCGGCAGGATGATGTTCCAGAAGATACGCACGGAGGTTGCACCGTCAATCTTGGCGGCTTCGTCCAGGTCGCGCGGGATGGTCATAAAGAACTGGCGCAGCAGGAAGATGTAGAATGCGCCGCCGCCGAAGAAGGACGGAATGATGAGCGGCCAATAGGTGTTGATCATCCCGAAGAACCGGAAGAGCAAGAAGGTGGGGACGATGGTCACCTGCCAGGGCAGCATCATGGTGCTGAGCACGAGAAAGAAGAGCGGGTCGCGACCGGGGAAGCGAAAGCGGCTGAAGCCGTAGGCTACCGCGGCGGCGGAGAGAATTTGGCCCACCATGGCGACCGCAGTGATATAGGCGGTGTTGAGGATGAAGCGACCGAAGGGCGCAATGCGGAAGACATCGGCGTAGTTTTGCCAGCGCGGTTCTTGGGGCCAAAGCGTGGGCGGGAACTTGAAGATCTCGGTAATCGGCTTGAGCGAGCTGCCGATGGTCCAGACAAAGGGCAGCATGAAGAGGATGGCGACTACGGTGGCGATGAAGTAGATCAAGGCCGAGGTGCCGAGTTTGGCGAGGCTGGCGCGTGTGCTGCGCCGCGCAGAAGCGGCGCGCGGGGAGAGCATGGCTGGGGCGCTTTGCGGAGTGGTTGCCATGGCGCGGAATCCTTAACTGAACTCGTAGTAGACCCAGCGGTTGGACAGCTTGATCTGGATGTAGGAGAGGATGAAGATCAGCACGAAGAAGATCCAGGCCAAGGCAGACGCATAGCCCATCTGGAAATAGCTGAAGGCGTTGTAATAGAGATGCAGCATGTAGAACCAGGTGGCGTAGTTGGGGCCGCCCTCTGTCGCGATATAGGCGACGGAGAAGACGCTGAAACTGCCGATTACGCCCAGGATCAGGTTAAAGAGAATGACGGGAGAGATCATGGGCAAGGTGATGCTGAAGAAGCGCTGGATGGCGTTGGCGCCGTCAATTTCGGCGGATTCGTGCAGCTCTTTGGGCACACCCTGGAGACCGGCTAGGAAGATGATCATGCGCCCGCCGCCGATGCTGGCCCACAGGCCGATCATGATGAGGGCCGGGATGGCCCAGTTGCGGTCGGTGAGCCAACCGGGGCCGGGAATGCCCACTTGGTAGAGCATGAAGTTGACCAGGCCGACTTGGGGTTGGAGGAGCCAGCGCCACAAGATGGCGAGCGCGACCACGGGAGTCAGCGAGGGCAGGTAGTAGAGCGCGCGATAGACGGCCCGGAAGCGGATGTTTTGATTGAGGAGGACCGCCGCCGCCAACGACAGCGAGACCCCCAAGACAACCAGCGCCACCGAGTAATAGGCGGTGCGTCCCAGTGATGGCCAAAATTGTTTGTCAACGAAAAAGGCTTGGCGGTAGTTTTCCAGCCCGATCCAGACGGGCGTGCCGCCGATTTTGTACTGGGTGAAACTTAGATAGGCGGAGGCGATGATCGGCCCCAGCGAAAAGACGAGAAAGCCGATGATCCAGGGGGAAATCCAGAGATATCCCTCGATGGCTTCGCGACGTTGTAGGGGCGAGCCGAACCTGGAGCGACGGGTGGGTGCTGCAGTTGCCATGGACTATTCCTCTCGGCAAAGGGCGACGCCGAGCCGGCGTCCGCACACAACTTAAGCACGGGAGGCCGCCTGACAGCGACCTCCCGTGACTTCACAGAGACGGCACGATTACGGGCGGGGCTTGTCCAGCACATCCTGGACTGCCGTGGCGATCTGGGAGAGATACGCCTCGGTGGGTTGCTCGATGCCGGCCCAGAGCGGTTGGCACAGCTGGGCCAAGACGCTTTCGGCCTCGGCCTGGCGCCAGTTGCCGACGACGCGCGACGCCTGGGCGTTGTCCATCAGTTCCTTGAAGACCACGCGATAGGGGAACGCGAGCAGGCGCGGGTCACCGTATACATCCGGGCGACCGCCGACGGTGCCGCCGATGAGACCCAGCTGTACGCCGCTCTCGTGGTTGCACAGGTACTCGACCCACTTAAACGCCTCGTTGGGGTGCTTGCTGGCTGTGGTGACGCAGAAAGCGTCCACTTCATAGTCGGAACCACCGACTCCGGCGGGGCCTTTGGCGTTGCCGACCACCATCCACTCGAAAGCGTCTCCGATGGCGGAGGCGGCAATGGAGCGGAAGGTCCCGGCGGTGTTCATCGCCAACGCACCGGCAATCCACATTTCGTTGACTGTGCCCAGGATTTGGTCAGGCTTGGGCGCAACGTTGTGGACATTGAAGAGGTCCCAGGTGTATTGGATGGCCTGGCGCGCCGGGTCTTCCATGAGGAGGAAGCGGCTGCCGTCTTCGTTGAGGAGTTGACCACCATAGGCGCGCGTGACGCAGAGGAGCGCCTTCCAGGCGTGCTCGAGCGCGCCGGGCAGGTAGCCGAAGCGAACGACGCGGTCCCCTTCAACCTTGTGCAGGGCCTTGGCGTACTCAATCTGGTCATCCAGCGTCCAGTCTGCGGTGGGTACATCCAGGCCGACTTCGGCATAGGCGGTGGCGTTGTAATAGGTGACAGCCCAGCCGGGATGCGCCTTGAAGGGCAGGCCAAGCAGGTTGCCCTCCATGGTGATGGCGTTGATGCAGCCCTCGTACCACTCGCTCAGGTCCACGCCGGCGGCGGAGACCAGGTCGTTGATGGGGGCGATGGTGCCCTGCGCCCACTGGAAGTAGATGGTGGCGCCGCCTAGCGCGCTCCAGATGGCGTCGCCCAGGGTGCCGCCCGCCAACATGGTGGAAATCTTGGTCTGGTATTCGGCACCGGGGAAGGACTCGCGCACCAACTCGATGTTGGGATTTTCTTCCATGAACTTGGGCATCATCATGTCATAGAGGGTGTCCTCTTGTTGACCGATGCGGGCATGGAAGCGGATGGTGATCTTCTCGGTCGAGGGCGCGGCGCCGCCACTGGGGGCAGCCGGCGCGGCACCCGGTGCTGCCGGCGCAGCACAAGCTGCCAACGCCAAACCGGCGGCGCTGAAGGATGCGACGCGCAGGAATTGGCGACGCGACAGGTGTTGCGGGTTGGACATAGTTCCTCCTAGAAATGAACTTGGCTACGCGTGATTGGGGTGATGGTAAGACGTTTGATGTGGCGCCGGTACGATGGACATCCCCCGGCGGTCCACTGCGGTGGGGGCGCCGGAAGAGTACAAATCCGGGGCGCGTGACGCGCAGGACAAAGTTGTCAATCGGTTTGATACTCTGGTGTCGATCGGCATGGTAGCATAGACCGAGAAGGGCTGTCAATTCGGCTCGTCTGGGGGTGGCATCCCTCTGTGCAGGCGCTCGCCTACCCCTTGACCGCGCCGGCTGCCAAACCGGAGACGACAAAGCGCTGGGCGAGGATATAGAGCAGCACCACCGGCGACATGGCAATCAGCGCCCCTGCCATCATGGGGCCGACCATGTAGTAGTCGGTACGGTAGAAATTGGCGAGGCCGACGGATATCATTCGACGCGATTCATCCTGCGACAGGATCAGGGCGAAGATGTATTCGTTCCAGACGCCGTTGAAGACGAAGATGCCCGCGGTGACGATGGCGGGGACGGAGAGGGGCACGACGATGTACCAGAGCGCGTTGAGCCGGTTGCAGCCGTCAATCAGCGCGGCTTCTTCCATTTCCACCGAGATGGAGCGCAGATAGCCCATGAGCAGCCAGGTGCAGAAGGGCACGGCAAAGCTCATGTTGGCGATGATCAACCCGGTGTAGGTGTTCTGGAGCCGCAGTTTGACGATGATGAGATACATGGGGATCAACATCAGCGAGCTGGGCACCAGATAGACGAAGAGGACACCGCGCGCCATGGCTGCGCGACCCGGAAAGCGCAGCCGCGTGAGGGCATAGCTGGCGAGCACGGAGATGATGACCACCAGGCTGGTGGTGGTTAAGGCGACGATGAGGGTGTTGCGGATGTAGACTGGGATGCGAAAGCTGTAGATGACCTGGGTGAAGTTATCCAGGGTCGGGTCGCGGGGAATCCACGTCAACTCCGAGTAGATCTCCCGCTCCACCTTGAAGGCGGTGATGGACATGAAATAGAGCGGGAAGATAAGCAATAGCAGGAGAACGGCAATGACGAGAAAGGATAGCGCACGGAAGATGGGTTCCGGGACGCGGTCGATCAAGGAGATCATGACTCTGCTCCTTCGCGGTCCATGTAACTCGCCACTGCCAGGACGAGGATGGCGATGATGGGCAGCATCAAAATCGGCACGGCCGCGCCCTCACCGAGGCGGAAATTGACCAGCGCCAGGCGGTAGGTCAGCAATGGGAAGACCTCCGTGTCATAGCTGGGACCGCCGCCGGTGAGCAACAGCGGAATCTCCAGGGAGTTCATAGTCCAGATGGTGGAAAGGAGAATGACGACGCCCATGACCTGTTTGAGGCCGGGCAGGGTGACATAGCGGAAGCGCGCGAAGCGGCCTGCGCCGTCCACTTTGGCCGCGTCGTAGAGGTCGGACGGAATGCTTTGCATCCCCGCCAGGAAGGTGAGCGCGTAGAAGGGATAGCCTTTCCACGTGAGAACAAAGATGAGCAGCCCGATGGCGGACCAGGTGCGGGCCAGGAAGGGGAAACCGGAGTCGAGAATGCCCCAACTGATGAGAATCTGGTTGAGCACGCCGGTTTGGCCGTCGAAGATCCAACGCCAGACCAAGACGACGATATAGGTAGGCAGGATCCAGGGGAGCATGAAGAGGCCGCGCAGGACGTTGCGCCCCCAGAAGTGTTGGTTGAGCGAAGTCGCCAGGATGAGGCCGACGATGGTTTTGAGGATGGTGGTGGCGACGGTGAACGAAATGGTGCGGATCACCATGAGACCGAAATCGGGCCAACCCAGGATATAGATGTAGTTGCGTAAGCCGACCCAGTTGCCCGGCCCGCGGCCGATCATGCGGTCGGTAAAGCTGATGCGGATGGCCTCGTAAAAGGGGTAGCCCACCATGCCGATGACGACGACGAGCGCCGGCACCATGAGCGCCCAGCCTAGCCAGGCCTCGCGCTGGCGGAAGGTGGTACGTCTGCGCCGGGGCGCGCCCTGGACCTTTTGCAGTTGTACTGTTTGTTGGGCCATAGCTCATTCTCCGCAGTAGAGTGGCCAGGTTGCAAGGCCGCGCGCCGGTGGGCCGCAGCAAGGGCCGCCGCGGCGTTCACGGGATTCGCCGTGCGCGCCGGGCGGCGTGAAGTCGGACGAGGAAGGACTAGAAGTACTTGGCGAAGACGTCCTTCAGTTGGGTGTCGGCCTCTTCGATGGCGCGCTCCGGTGTCCAGCCGTCCAGCAAGACGCGGACCATGATGGTGCCGATGGGGAAGATGGTGGAGTTGGCTTCCGCCATGGCCGCGTTGTCATAGGGCGCGGGATAGCCGCCGTAGACGCCGATGTTGGCAGCCAGGTTGAACTGGGCGCGCTTGCCGGTCCACATGGGCAGCGCGTCGTACTCGTGCAGCACGTTGGTGACGAAGCCGTTTTCCAGCCAGGGCGCGTAAATGGAGCTGTCGTAGAGCGCCTTGATCAATTCGCGGGCGACGGTCGGGTTGCGCGCTTCGCGGTTTTGCACCAGGGTATAGCGCAGACCGGCGTTGGTGGTGTCGCGTACAGCCTTAGGCTTGGGCGCCAGGTGGGTTGCTTCGGCCAACTCAGGTTTGTTGTTTTGGGCCCAGACGTAGATGGACGCGGCATTGATGACCAGGATGCTCTGGTCTTCTTGGTAGCTCTTGTTGTTGGTGGACCAATCCCAAGCGGCGGCGTCGTCGGGGAAGAGACCCATGTCCCAGGCTTCCTTGGCGAAGTTGATGGCTTCGATGGCCTCCGCCATTTTCTCTTCAGCCAGGATGATGCGCGTGCCGCTCTCGTCCCACAGGTCGGCGCCGAAGTTGCGGAAGAGGTCCTCGCACCAGCCGTCATGCTGTTGGCGCACAACGCCGAAGCCCCAGCCGACCATCTTGCGACCTTGCTGTGCCGTGTATTCCTGGGCCGCCAGGGCGATGTCGCGCGTTTCGTCCCAAGTCCACTGGCCCTCCGGCATGGTCAGGCCCGCAGCCTCGATCACGTCTTGGCGGATGTGGACCATGGGCGTGTCAATGGAGTAGGGCAGGAACTGGATGTCGCCGTTGCGCGTCACATAGCCTTCCAGGCGGGGGAGCCAGCCGCCGTGGGCCGCGCCGATTTCCTCGAAGAGGTCCTTGACCGAGGCGGTGCCGTTGGCTTCGATCAACTGCAAAGCGTCGGCGGCGCCCACAAAGAGGGCATCGGGGAGGGTGCCGGCTTCCAGTGCGGGGAAGACCTTTTGGCCGATGGCGCTGTCCGAGTCACGCGAGATCTCGATGTTGACGTTGTTTTCCGCGGCCCACTTCACAAGGGCTTCGTTCATCACGTCATCAGCCGCCGGGGCAAAGGTGTTCCACATCCAGAAGCGTAAGGAGCGGTCCTGGGCCGGCGCGCTGCCGCCGCCGGTGGGGGCAGCCATGGGCGCACACGCGGCCAAGAACATCGCCGCGCCGACGCCGCCGGTGGCCTTCAAGAAGCCGCGACGGGTGAGTTTGGTCGGTTTGTCTTGCGACATAATGTGTTCCTCCTCAAGAACCATTGAACGACCGTGGGTTAGATAGGGTTTGGGTTGGACCGTTGCAGTCGGACGGCGCGCGAACGACAGAGCGGTCACACAAGGGAGAGTCTCGCGGGTCCGACCTGTTGTGCTCCACCGGTGGGTGAGCACACACAGCTAGATCTGATACGGCTGGATACGGCTAAATGGTATCACGATTACACCACTAGGCGCAACTTGCGCGCAAGCGAGGCACCGCGCGCGGTGGTTGACAATCCCGGCAAGTCGGGGTACGCTGCACGCAGACTTCCCAACGGCTCACGGTGCGCAAGGAGCGCCATTCCGGCGTGATTCACGGCGGCTTCCCCCTTTGCGTCCGGTAGGGCTGTACAAAGCGACCCACCCAATCCCGTTTTCAGTTGACGAGCGCCGTTTCCGGCAGGAGGACCGTGTTATGCGTGACCCGTTGCGAGCGAGGATGCTCCGCGTATTGGCGGGGCTGCTGGTTGGTTTATTGGTCTTAGCCGGGTGTGTACAGCCCGCGCCTGTTCCCGGCGCGGCGCCCGCTGCGCCCCCAAGCACTGAAGTGGTGGAACTTCGCATCACTTGGTATGACGACGGCAACGAAGGAGAGATCCTGCGCGAGTTGTTGGACCGTTTTGAGGCGAACAACCCCGACATCCGCGTGACCATTGACACCGTGCCGTACTCCAGCGGTATTTTGCAGACGCTTCCTGTCCAGTTGGAAGCGGGCGAAGGCCCCGACATGGCACGCGTCACCCAGTTCGGGATTCTGGCGCGCCATTTCCTGGACCTGCGCCCCTATCTTAGCAATCCCGCCTATTGGGAGGAGAACTTCGGCCCGTTCTTGAACTGGATGCAAGCCGAGCCTGGCGGCAACGCCATCCCCGGCTTTATGACCCAACTTACGGTGACCGGTCCCTTCATCAACCGCACCCTCTTCGAACAAGCGGGCGTGCCGGTTCCCAGCGACACCTCGGATCAGGTCACTTGGGAGGAGTGGGCCGCCGCGACCCGCCAAGTCGCCGACGCCACCGGGACCTTTGCGATGGCGATGGATCGCTCCGGTCACCGTTTGGCAGGCCCGGCGGTGAGTATGGGCGCGACGTTCTTTGACGAGGAGGGCCATCCGCGCGTGGTGGATGATGCGGGCTTCCGCGCAATGGCGGAGTATATGGTGCAATGGCACGCCGACGGGACCATGATCCCTGAGGTGTGGGTGGGCACAGCCGGCAGCTACCAAGCCGCCAATGAACCCTTCATCAACGGGCAGTTGGTCTTCTACATGTCGGGGAGTTGGCAGGTAGGTCAGTTCAACCGGCTGATCGGTGACGCTTTTGACTGGGAGGCGGTGCCCAATCCGTGCGGTCCGGCGGCGTGTACCGGGATGCCCGGCGGCGCGGGGTTGGTCGCCATTGGGACGACGCGCCACCCCCAAGAAGTGGCACGGGTCATGGAGTATCTGACCCAGGAAGAGGTCTTGGCTGAGTTTTATGCGCGCACGCTCTTCATCCCCGGTCACTTGGGCTTGGCGGCGAAGGGTGTGGACTTTGCCGCGGACCTGCCACAGGCGCTGACTTCGCTCAATGTCTTTGCTGGCGAGGTGGGCAAACTGGCTCCATTGGCCTATGACTTGCAGGCCTATCGCTACAACACCATTCTGTTCAATGCCATCCGTGACCGCTTGACCCAGGTCTTCACCGGGGAACTGACCCTGGACGAGGCCCTACAGCGGATGCAAGACGACATTGATGCCGGGATTGCGGCGACTCAGCAGTAGCCTTTCCGGCGATCCATCCACCACTTCTTTCGGGGCCTGTGCGCCGGGCGCAACCCGCCCGGCGCACAGGTGGTGAACTGCCATGACCGATTCGCGCCGTGTTCCGATCGCACCTCCTGCCCAGCTTCCCTCGTTGCCCCGACCTGGGTGGGGGGATCGGGTGAGCGACTTGTTCTATGCGCTCTTTGCCGGGGTCATGAATGTGCTGGATGTGTTCTTTGCCGCCATCCAGCGCTGGATCGGCTCGCGGCGCATGGCGTATGTCTTTGTGCTGCCGAATCTGCTGATTTTCGGCATTTTCGTGCTCTTCCCCATGTTGCTCAATTTCTATTACTCGCTTACAGGGGGGACTGCGCTCTTTCCGCAAAGCCGCCCGTTTGTGGGGCTGCAAAACTTTGCGCATCTCTTTGATTGTGCCAACTTTCTCAACCCGAATACATGCCGGGAAGACCGCTTTTGGCGCGGGGTGTACAACACCGTCTTTTATGTGGTCTTCCAAGTGGGGATCATGGTACTGGTTGCGCTGCTCACCGCGCTGGTGCTCAATCGTACCCTGCGCAGCCGAGGCTTCTTCCGCAGCGTCTTTTTCTATCCTGTGCTGCTCTCACCGGTGGTGGTGGCGCTCATCTGGAAATGGATTCTCCAGCGCGACGGGTTGATCAACGCGGCACTGGTGAGCCTGGGGATGGAGCGCATCGTCTTTTTCCTGAACGCGAACTGGGCGGTTTTCTGGGTGATTTTTATCAGCACCTGGGCGCAGATGGGCTTCTATATGTTGATCTTGCTGGCGGGCCTCCAGTCTATTCCCAGCGAGTTGTACGAAGCGTCGGCTATGGACGGCGCGGGCCGTTTGCAAAGTTTCCGCCACATTACCCTGCCGTTGCTCATGCCTACGATGTTGGTGGTGACGGTGCTGGCGTTGATCCGCGCCGTGCAGGTCTTTGACCAAGTGTGGGTGCTCACGGGGGGCGGGCCGGGTACGGCGACCACTTATGTGGTGCAGTATATCTACGAAACGGCTTTTGCCGGGCAGATTGCGCGCTTCGGCTTGGCGTCGGCGGCTTCGATGGTGTTGGGGATTGCCTTGCTGCTCTTTACGCTGGTGCAATTGAAGGTAGGTCAGCGTTCGGATATCGGCGCGTGAGAAAGCAAGGGTGGGAGCGACCATGACGACTGCTGGGGAGTTCATCACCAAAACGCGCGGCCGCGGGCGCGCCGATTGGAGCGATATTTTCACCTATCTCTATCTGACCTTCGGCACGCTGTTGATGTTTGTGCCGGTGTTGTGGTTGGTGATCTCGTCTTTCAAGACGCCGGCTGCGTTGGTGCGCTTTCCGCCGGACCTGTGGCCCTACGACATTCAGTCGGTCGAAGTCGAAGGCTATGCCACTCCGCTCCCCTTGTATGATGTAACGATGGAGGACGGTAGCGTGCGCCGCCTGGCTCAGGTGCGTCGGGTAGGATTGGAGGCGCAGATGGTGGACCCGGTACAACCCGGCGAGATTGTGCGCGTGCGCATTGACCAGCGCACCGAGGTACGCACGCTGCGTCTGGCGCTGGAAAACTACACGGACCCCTTGCGCCGTTTTAACTTCCTGGTCTATCTGCGGAACAGCGTAGTGGTAACGCTGGCGGCAACCGCAATCACCTTGCTGATCAACAGCATGGCAGCCTTTGCCCTGGCAAAGTATGAATTTCGCGGGCGGCAGGCCATCTTTGTGGTGATTATCAGCACGCTCATGATTCCCATTTCGGTGATTTTGGTCCCGGTCTATTTGGTGATCACAGGCATCGGCTGGAACAACAACCTGCTGGGTGTGATCATTCCCGGCGCGGCGACGCCCACGGGTGTCTTCTTGCTGCGCCAGTATATGCTCACCATTCCGGACGAACTCTTGGCGTCGGCGCGCATTGACGGTGCATCGGAATGGCGCGTCTATTGGCAGATTGTGTTGCCGCTGGCTGCGCCTGCGATGGCGGTGCTGGCGATCTTCTCGGTGATGTGGCGCTGGAACGATTTTCTATGGCCCCTCATCGTGTTGACGCGCAGCGAACTCTTTACCCTCCAAGTGGGATTGGCTGCATTTCAGGGCGAACTGAACGTCCAGTGGCACTATGTCCTGGCGATGACTGTGCTCACCCTGTTGCCCATCACGCTGGTCTTTGCTTTTCTCCAACGCTTTATCACCACCGGAATCGCCACCACCGGTATGAAATAGCCGGCAATACCCGGCCTAGAGCAACACCCGTGCATGACGATCACGCTGGATACCCTGCCGCACGCGCACGCGGAGATGGCTCGCGCCGCGCTGGCATGGAGCGACGCAGCCTGGGATGCGACGCAGGGGCTGCTGGTCCTGGCGAGCACCGACGCGCCGGGCCGCGCTGCGCTGGTGCGCGAGTCGG
>CAKZVN010000039.1 GCA_937922105.1 uncultured Litorilinea sp. | reverse complement strand
TCGGAAGATCTGTTCCTCCGCCACGTTGTGCATGTAGACCGGGATGCGCAACATGGACGCCAGGGTCATCAACTCGCCGCCGATGTGACCGTAGGCGATGGCGCCGTGGTTGGCGCCCCAGTTGTTCATGACCGTATAGACATCGCGGAACGGCCCGCTGCCCGTGGTCTCCGGTACAAACCAGGTGGTGGGCCAAGTGGGGTTGGTGCGCTCGTCCAGCACGCTGTGCACCGCGTCGGGCAGGTCCACCGTCCAGCCCTGTGCAATCTGGAGCGCGGGTCCTAGCCCAGCGACCAGGTTGAGGCGGCACATGGTCACGGGCATATTGCCCACGGTGCGGAAGCGCGTCGACCAGCCGCCGCCGCGGAAGTAGCCCAGGTCGCCCGCGTGCCAAGTGGTGGCGTCGAGACAGGCCGCGGCCTCCTCCGGGGTGATCTCCCAGAAGGGTTTCATGGCAGGTTTGCCGTCAATCTGCTGGCGCCCGGTTCCGTCCAGCGCAGCCGGGCCGGAGTTGATCAGGTGGAGGATACCGCCCGCCGCGCGGCCTTGCAGCGTATAGCCGGTGACGCGGCGCACCGCGTCAGGACTCCAGTAGGTGCGCACATCGGCGAAAATTTGCGCCGAGTTGGAGAGCAGATAGCCGAAGAGCATGGAGATGCCGTTGAGCGCGTCGTTCTCCGTGGCGACAATGTAGGGCGCGCGGATGCCCGTCCAGTCGAAGGAGGAGTTGAGGATCGCCTCTAGGAAATCGCCATTGGGCAGGTGGTCGGTCCATTGGCGTTGGCCCTGGAAGCCTGCTGCCAACGCGTTGTGCCCGCGCGCCTCTTCGCCATAACCCATCTCAGCGAGTTTGGGGTTGCCCACCATGAGGTCGCGCGCGATCAGCGCCATCTTGACCGACGTTTCCCAGGCGGCATCTTTTTGGGCACGCGTCTGTTGTTTGGCCGGGTCGTTATAGTCCTTGCCCTCTTTGCAATTGGCCTTGACCCACGCCAGCGCGGTGGCATACTCCTCGTGGTCATAGATGCCCCGCTCCATGCGGCGCACAAACTCCACCATGTCAATCGTCTCGACGCGCATGCCCAGGTAGCGCTCGAACAACTCCTGGTTGACGATGGAGCCGGCAATGCCCATGGAGACGCCGCCCATCGCAAGGTAGCTCTTGCCGCGCATCTGCGCGACCGCCAAACCGGCGCGGGCAAAGCGTAGCAACTTGTCTTGCACATCGGCGGGAATGTTGGTGTCGCCCAAGTCTTGGACATCGCGGCCGTAGATGTTGAAGATGGGCAACCCCTTTTGCGTATGTCCCGCTGCCACCGCAGCCAGATAGACCGCGCCGGGCCGCTCGGTGCCGTTAAAGCCCCACACGGCTTTGGGGATGTGGGGGTCCATGTCCATGGTCTCCGAGCCGTAGCACCAGCAGGGGGTGACAGTGATGGAGACGCCCACGCCTTCACGCCGAAACTTTTCAGCCGCCGCTGCGGCTTCCGCTACGCCGCCGATGGTGGAATCGGCGATGACGCATTCCACAGGTAGACCGTTGTAATGGCGCAGGTTGGCGCTGAGGAAACGGGCCACAGCTTGAGCCATGCCCATGGTCGGCTCCTCCAGCGACTCGCGCACGCCGCCCAGCCGCCCGTCAATGGTGGGGCGGATGCCGATCTTGGGCATGGCGCCGATCAACCGGTTGACCGGCGCAGTCGGCTTGAGACTTTCCAATGTTGCCATACTTGACTCCTATCCGAAGTCCGGCGCGCAGCGGCTACCGCAGCGCCGGTGGGTGGAAACCGCTGTTGCGGGCGAAACCGCGTTAGGCTGCCACAATCTGCTCGATCTGCCGGGCGACGGCCTCGGCTTCGGCGGCGGTGAGGACCCCGGCTTCCATGTTGCAGGTGTAGCTGCCGCCCGCGGGGATGACCTTGATGTTGCCTTTGGCTTTTTCCGCGCGATAGCCTTCCGGCTCGGCGGTGGCGGGTAAGACCATGCCCAGCGCGTCTTGGTCCGGTGTACGACAAATCCAGCGCACGCCCTTGTCCAGTTGGTCGGGCCGGTGACAGATGTAGTCTGCGCTGCCGTCGGGGTGAATTTGCAGCGTGTGTGCCCAACCCGCGGCATCCGCCAAGTAGTCAATCGTGAAGACGATCTCCGGGTCGAAGCTCAACTCAGGCGCCAGGACATGGTGGCGGGCCGGGTCGGTCGCCAATGCTTCCATGAATTCGCGATAGCCGGGGCCGGGGCGCACATGCGACGGGATGCTGCGGCGGATGCGCACATGCTCCGGTGTGGCGTGCGCGCTGTAGACCAGGCGACCGTGGTCCACCGGGCGGAAGTTGACATGGGCCAAGTACATGAACTCCATGGGCGTGCGCTTGAGGTTGGTGACGGTCAGGTCAATGGTGCAACGCGCCTCCCCGGCATAGAGTTTGACCAACGGGTGCGCCACGTAGTTGTGGTTAAACGCCACGGTGTGGCGATATTCGCCGCCCAGCCCGATGTACGCGCCGCGGGCATCCTCGCCCAGCACCAGCCAGGCCTGTTGATAGGGTGCGTTGGGCAGTTCGCCGTGCAGCGCGTGAGTGTCGTCGCCGGAAGGGACGCCCATCGCGGTTGCGCCGCAATGGAGCAAGAAGCCGCCGTAGGTTTCCAGGTAGTTGGTGGTGGGCCGCGGCTGATCGAACATGGAGCGCATGGTGATGTTGCGCCCGTCGAAGAGTGCGGACCAAATCTGTTGGCCCTGATAGGGAAGCATCACCAGTTCGCCGCGGCTATTTTGCAGACGCAGCGCAGCCACACCGGAGGGGTAGCGAAAGAGGCTCGCGCGCAGTTCGCCGGCCTCGAGAAAGGGACGTTCAGCCTCGCTGAAAAAGGCATCGGCCAAGCGGATGGTCGTGGGCATCTGTGTTCCCCGTTGGAACGGGGGCGACCCAGGCTGCGGATCGCCCAGGGTGGATGAGAGTGGGAGCCAGGCGCGGGTATCTCGCCCGCGTGTTTGGATCATACCCGCGCCGCGTCCGGGTGTCAAAAGAAATGCCCGCAACCAACGCCACCGCTCAAGTCAGCCTGGCTTGGTTCCCTTGTGGCGTGACCGTGACTTGCGCGGCGACGGCGCGCACGGTTGCCAAGTCGCCCATGCTCACGCCGGGGGTCATGGCTGCGGCTGTGCCACAGGCGACACCCCACGCCGCAATGTCGTCCAGGGACGCTTGGCGGCGGAAGCCGTCCACCAGTCCGGCTAAGAGCGCGTCGCCCACACCGACCAGGGTCTGCACCGCGACCACCGGCGGCTGGGCATGGACGGCGCGCTCGGTAGTCGCGAGCAGGAGACCCTGTGCGCCCAGTGAGAGCGCAACGACCGTTGCCCCGCGCGCCAAGAACCATGCCGCAGCCTGTTGCGCCTGTGCCAGGTCGTCAATGGGCGCGCCCGTCACTTCGGCGGCTTCTTCCGCGTTGGGCTTGACCAAAAAGGGCGCAGCCACAAGACCCGCCGCCAGCGCAGGACCACTGCTGTCCAGATAGACCACTGCGCCACGCGCGCGGAGCCGGCGCACCAGCACGGCGTAGGTATCCACCGGCGCGGCGGGGGGCAAGCTGCCGCACAGGACCCAGTGGCTGCCAGGCCGTGCATGGGCGTCCATGCGCGCGTACAGGCGGTGCAGGTCATCGGCGGTGACCGGCGGACCGGCTTCGTTGACCTTGACGTAGCGCCCGCTGCCGGCTTCCTGAATCACGGTGTTGGTGCGCGTCTCCCCGGCAATAGCGACCAGGTCGGTCGCCAGGCCGAGATCGCGCAGCCCCTGGGTCAGCATCTGCCCGGTGAAGCCGCCTATCAGCCCCATGGCCAAGCTGGGCACGCCCAATGCCAGGAGCGCCCGGCTGACGTTGAAACCCTTACCGCCCCAATCCAGCCGTGACTCCTGCGCGCGCAGCACGCAGTTCTCGACCAGCGCGGCGACGGTCAAGGTACGGTCGAGGCCTGGGTTCAGCGTGACGGTGATGATCGGGTCGGACATGCGGCGTCCTGGGCGCGGTCTATGCCAAGAGCGGCGTCACTCTGAACGCAGGGAAGTGTCTCGGTGCGAGCGGGATTCCTCGCTGCGTGCGCAATGACGACGTTCCTTGCTCACCGCGGGAACAACTCCAATAGGACCGCAAGCTTGGGCAGCGGGTCGGGCAGAATCTGATGCACAGTCTCCACCTCGCGCACACGCCAGCCGCCCTCCTGGACGCGTCGCCATGTCTCGGCAAAGGCGGGCAGCCAGACTTGGCCCGGCTGCTTGTCCGCAGTGAAGCGCACATAAGTGCGCGGCAATGCCTGCGCCGCGGGCGGATTGTTCAACCGGATCGGTTCAGCCCATGACTTCCAGGGGTGGGGCGTGTTCTTGGTGCCGATGTCATTCGGCCCGCGACGCACCGGGATCAGCCAACCGTCACCCTGTTCCGCCACCAGTTGGATGTATTCGGCACGCGTGGCGTCCGGCATCAGGTCAATCATTGCCTCGCCGTCGCGCGGCACCATGGCGTCGAAGTAGACCAGCTCGCGCAGGCGCGCGGGCACTGCGTCGGCGACACCGGTGATAACCATGCCGCCGTAGCTATGGCCCACCAAGACCACGTCGGTGAGGTCCTCGAATTCGAGGACGTTGAGGATGTCGGTGATGTGGGTGCCGAGTCCTACTTCCCGCGTCAGCAAATGGGCGCGCTCCCCCAAGCCGGTCAACGTGGGGCGATAGACCGTGTGACCCGCCGCCTCCAGTTGCGGGGTAATTCCTTTCCAAACCCAGCCGCCCGCGGTCGTGCCGTGGACAAGAACAAAGGTTGCCATTGCGCGCTCTTTCGTGATTTTGGGGCGTGTGAGAAGGTTATGACCTGTCTCTGTCTACGCCGGTTCTTTGGTCATCTGGCCCTTGTCTGCCGCTGCGGCATTGGACCGGGCGGCTGCTTTGTCTCGGGCCATCAGTTCCACGCTCTTGGTCTCCACCCGGGCCGCCCCCTGCCAGCCTTCCTGCAGGTGGACCCGGGTGCCCGTTTCC
>CAKZVN010000038.1 GCA_937922105.1 uncultured Litorilinea sp. | reverse complement strand
GGCGCGATTTGCCCGCGGGCGGACGAGCCGCGAATTCGCGCAGGATGTCGAGGTTGCGCTGGGTGCCGGAATCGGCGGCGGCTTCGGCGGCGCTCAGGGGGTCCAGTTCCAAATCGGCGGCGTTCACGACCGGCTCGGCGTCGTGCAGTTCGCCGAACTCCTTGATCTCGGGGTTGGTAAATTTGGCCTGGGCAGGGCCGCGGCGCGAAAGCACATAGATATCCTTGACGCGGCTGTGGGACAGCGCTTCCAGCGCGTAGTCGGCAATGTCGGTCTCGCGCAGTTCGTCTACAGTTTTGGCGAGGATGCGGGCGACATCCATGGCGACGTTGCCTACGCCGACGACGACGACGCTTTCGGTGTCGAGGTTGGGGGCTAGGTCCACGTAGTCGGGATGTCCGTTATACCAGGCGACAAACTCGGTGGCGGAGAGGCTGCCGCGCAGGTCTTCACCGGGAATGCCGAGCCGGCGGTCGGATTGTGCGCCGACGGCATAGATGATTTGGTCGTAGTGGCGGCGCAAGTCGGCGTGGGTGATGTCGGTGCCGAAGTTGACATGTCCGAAGAAGCGAAAGCGTGGGTCGGCTGCGGTGCGCTCATAGACTTTGGTCACCGACTTGATCTTTTGGTGGTCGGGCGCAACGCCATAGCGCACAAGGCCGAAGGGCGCGGGCAGGCGGTCGAACATGTCAATGCGCACATGGACTTGCTTTTGTTGGAGGAGGCTGCCCGCGGCGTAGAAACCCGACGGCCCCGCACCGACGATGGCAACCCGCAAGGGCCGTTGCTCGCTGCCTAGATGCTCTGTCACGTGGGGTCTCCTCTGGTCGTAGTCGTGAATAAAGGGCAAGACGTAATCGGGTGGAACCGTGGGCGTCTCGACAAGGACGCGTCCGGACTAGACACGTTTGAGCACTGTGCCGACCTGCCGGGCTAGTGTCAAGATGGCGAAGCCGAGTTGAAGATATTCGGCGGGGCCGAGCGAGGCGAGCGCCGTGTTTTCACCGTTTTCGTCGCTCTGCTCGGGCGTTGCCATGAGGGCTAGGATCACCCCTACAGCTGCGCCGATGAGCACGCCGAACAACAGGGCTTTGGGTCGAGCTTTCATGACTAGGTCCCTTTGGGATAGTTTGTGCGCCTACCGCTTAGGCGCTGCACTACGGTGCCGAGGCGCGCAGCGGTGCGGTTGGCGGTGATGATGGGCGCAACGACGCGACGGCTGCCCTTCTCGCTCATGCGGCGGGCGTCTGCGGCGGCGCGACGCGCATAGCCGAGCCAACCCGGCGCGCGCGCAACCAGTTGGTGCATTCCTTTTACCGCAAATGCTGCCAGCGCCAGGGGAAGGGTCATTCCAATGACACAAAACAACGCCAACCAGACAACCGATAGGTCACGCCAAAATTCAAGGGTCACAGAGTACGCTTCTCCGCGCGTTGTAGCCCTGCGTATCGCGGGCGGACGGCATGGGCAAGTGCGTCACGCGCCGGCTACACAGCGGGCCGTCCCGGATGGGTCACGCCTCGCCTATTGTAGCAAATAGGCAAGGTTGCCCCAAACGCGCGCGACCGGTTAGGGTTGCTTGTCTGCCAGGTAGCGCTGCACAAAGTCCAACTCCTCTTGGCGGTTGGTGACGAGACCGTCGAGTCTGGCGGCGCGCAGCGCCCGCAAGATTGTGCCATAGAGCGGACCACGCGGGATGCCCAACTGGGCCAACGAGTTGCCGTCCAACTCCGGGTGGACATGGCGGAGGGACTCTTGATACTCCTGGATGCGGCGCAACACTTCGGGCGTGTCGTGGCAGACGATGGGCGCCAGGTGGAGTGCCTCCTCCGCCACGGCGTCCAACAGCGCGACGACGCGGCTGGCGGGCAGGTGCGGGCTTGCCAACTCGTCGCTGACCTGGCGCAGGTGGGCGAGTCCGCGCATGAGGCGTTGGGTATTGCTGCGCAGACCGAGCCGTTCTGTGAGCTGGGCGTGGACTGTCTCGTCGAGACGATAGACCAGAATGCCCCAGTAGAGCAGCGGCGCCGGGGTGGTGTTGAGGGGATGATCGGGCGGAAGCTGTTGGCGCAGGCTGCGCAGGGCGGCGCAGCGGTCCGCAACCCAGCCGTCAACACGCAGGGCAGGGTGGATGCGCGCCAAGACGCCCAAGATATAGAGCCGGGAGAGCGCCTTTTCGGGCATCTCCTCCAAGAGGATGCGCTCCAGTTCGTGGCGGATGCGCGTGGGGGTGACGCGGTCGAGCAATTCCACGGCATCGCGCAGGAGTTCCAGGGTGCGCGGTTCGATGCGAAAGCCGAAGCGTTGCTCATAGCGTACGGCGCGCAGGATGCGCGTGGGGTCGTCCACAAAGCTCAAGCTGTGGAGGACGCGGATGATGCCCTGCTCCAGGTCGTTGAGACCGCCGTAAAAGTCGAGCAGTTCGCCCCAGCGGTCGGGGTTGAGACAGAGCGCCAGGGTGTTGATGGTAAAGTCACGGCGGTGGAGGTCGAGTTTGATGCTGCTGCCCTCGACGGTGGGCAGGACGGTGGGCGCGGTGTAGAACTCGGTGCGCGCGGTCACGAAGTCCAGGTGGTCAGGGAGAGTGCGGTCGTCCTCCATGCCCAGCGCGGCGAGGAGCTTGGCGCGGTCCACGGGATGGTCGCGGTCACTCAGGATCCACTTGGCGGTGTTGAAGCGCTGGTGAGGAACGATGCGCCCGCCGTAGAGACTCTGGATACGGCGGGCAAAGGCGATGGCGTTGCCTTCGATGACGATGTCCATATCCAGCGCGCTGAGGTCTTGCTGTTGTCCGGCGGGGCGCCGTCCGTTGAGCAGCAGATCGCGCACAAAGCCGCCCACCACATAGACAGCATAGCCCAGCAGGCTGACCTCCTCGCCGATGAGACGCAGAAGCGCGAGTTGGAGCGGGGGTAGGCTGGCGGCGAGCCTGACGGCGGTGGCTGCGGCGTGGTGGCGGGGCAGCGATGTGGCATCCCACAGTTTGATGAGGTCGGTGCGCGTGACGATGCCGATGATACGTCCTTGGTCGTCTACCACCGGAATTTGGCCCCAGTCGCTCTCGATCATGCGACGGCGCAGCTCGTTGACCGAGGCGTCAGGGCGGATGGTGACTGCGCCGGCGCGCATGAAGCGGGAGACCGGCTGGTCGCCCATCTCGTGGTTGAGGGCGCGGTCGGCTTCGCGGCGCGTCAAGACGCCGAGGAGTTGCTCGCTACCGTCGGGGAGCGTCTCGAGGACGGGGAAGCCTTCGTGTCCGTAGCGGCGCATGAGTTCGGCGGCGGCGGCAACAGTCATGTCCGGGCGCAGGCTTTGGGGCCTGCCGTGGCTCATGATGTGTTGGACGGTGACCGCGGCGCGGCTATATTTTTCCAGCAGGCCGACGATGCGATTGCGTACTGCCAGGGTGCTGCCGCTGGGGTCACGCACGGGGGCCGCGGCGGCGCGGGCATGCCCGCCGCCGCCCAACTCTCCGGCGACTTTACCCACGTCCACTTCGTCGGTGGTGCTGCGCGCCACGACTTGGATGACATCGCCCAGATTGATGACCATGAAGATGGCGTCGGTTTCGTGGAAGTCGCGCAGCCGGCCCGCCAGTGCGCTCAGTTCTTCGCTGAAGCCGGGCGCGTCGGCCTGGGCAATGACGACGGTGTGTCCCGCAATCTCGACAAACT